>QIMA01000315.1 GCA_003233535.1 Rhodanobacteraceae bacterium | reverse complement strand
CTGCAGGGCTTCGTCGGTGATCGCCCACCAACCGCGGCCGAGCTGCAGAAGATCAACGACAATCAGATCCGCAGCTTGCCTGGGCAGTTTGAGACCGCCGGTGCGGTAGCCGGAGCCATGCTCAGCATGCTCCGCTACGATCGCCCCGACGACTGGGTGGCGCGGACCAAGGCCCGGCTGGAATCGGTAACTATCGAGCAAACAGCCCAGGCTGCGGTTGAGCACATACGCGCCGAACGTCTGATCTGGCTGATCGTCGGCGACCTGAAAGTGATCGAGGCCGAAGTACGTGCGCTCGATTTGGGTCCGGTGCAGGTTTTGGATGAGAACGGCGCAGTATTGCGTTAGGAAATAGGGAAGGGCCCAGGGCAGTCGGGCCTAGGGCCTAGTCTTGAGCGAGCGCCGTACCTGGGCCCTAGGCCCTCCTGCCCTGGGCCCTTTCTCTGCTCCTCTCTAAGGCCAATTCCGAATCGCCACTGGCTCTATCCGATCGGCCGGTTGGAACCCAAAAATCTGGCCATAAAAATACAGCTCGGCCTGCTGCGCGCGAATGATGTTCGGCGCCTGGCGGAATCCGTGTTGCTCGCCGTCGAACTCGATATAGGCGTTGGCCACACCCTTGGCTTCCAGCGCGGCGACGATCATCCGCGACTGCTGCGGCGGTACGACTTTGTCTTCGCTGCCCTGCAGGGTGATCAGCGGCGCGTCGAATCCGTCCAGGTGGTGCAGCGGTGAGCGTTCGCGATACAGCGCTTCGCTGGCCGGGCCGACCACGGAAACCACGTAATGGCGCTCGAACTTATGGCAGCTGGCCGCTAGCGAGGAAATATCGGCTACGCCATACAGATTGGCGCCGGCTTTGAAGCGGTCGCTAAAGGCCAGTGCGGCCAGCGCCGTGTAGCCACCGGCGCTGCCGCCGCGAATCGCTGCGCGTTCGCCGTCCACGCGACCTTCGGCAACGAGATAATCGACGGCCGCGACTGCGTCCTGCACATCGACGATGCCCCACTGACCCAACAAACGTTCGCGATAAGTCCGGCCGAGGCCGGTGGAACCGCCATAGTTGACGTCGACCACGGCAAAGCCACGGCTGGTCCAGAACTGTGTGCGCATATGCAGGTGCGGACCGGTAGCCGAGGTTGGCCCACCGTGAATAGTCACGATCAGCGGCGGCAACTCCTGCTCGCTGGCGTGAAAGTCCGGATTGGTTGGCGAGCAATACCAAGCGTGCGCGGTCCGTGCCGATCCGTCGGGTGCGGGCTGGGTCGGGAATTCAATTGCCAGAGCGCGCGATAGATAGGTCGGGGCTATGCCCAAACTGACCGGCTGGTGCAGCGTACGCCAAGCGCCGCTGAGCAAGTCGATGCGGATCAGCGCCTGCGGCGGGTCGGCGGCGGAGGCCAAGGCAACTGCGGTGTTCGCATCAAGCAGCTGAACTTCCTCAAACTCGACGAACGGTAGGTCGAGCGTCCTCACCGAACCGGAACTGTCGATGAGATCCAGCTGATCCACACCGTTGTAGCTGCTGCGAACTAGTGCGCCTAGTCCGTCGCGCAGCGCATAGGTGGCACCGCCCAGGGTCCACAGCGGACCGCCCATTTCCCGGGGCATGCGCGCCACTTCGGTCGTGCGTTCGCCGTCCCAGCGATACAGATTCCACCAGTTGTCCGGGTCGTTGACGAAATACAGCGAGCCGTTCGCTGCCCAGCGCGGTTCGTTGGCCGACTGCTTGGTTTGGTCGACTATCGCCCGCAGATTGGAAACGCCGCTGCCGTTAAAGTCGGCCACCTGCAGGATGGATCGGTCCCAAGGCATGTCGGGGTGATTCCAGGCGATCCAGGCCAGGCGTTTGCCATCTGCACTCAGGCGCGGATAGGCGTAGAAATCATCGCCGCTAACCAAGACGATGCCGGCATTGGGCTGTGCTGCCTCGCCATCCGGATAGGCGATAGCAACGATCTCGTTGCGCTCCTCGGAATTTTCGGCAACCGTTTGTGGCCGGTGATCTTCGCGTATAGCGAGGATCACTTGATGATTGGGATCAAAGCTGAAGTCGATGTATTGAAAGCCATCTGGCGTCAGCGCGATCGGCGCGCGCTGTCCGTGTTGCCAGTACAGCCGCTGATCGGCAAAGCTGACGAAGAACAGGTCTACGCCGACCTGCAGATAGGAGTTGCCGCCGTATTCATGCACGCGCGAGCGCACGCTGTGCTCGGCCGGGCTGTGTTCGGTCACCTCGCCGTCGCTACACATCTGCACGATAACTTGGCGGCCGCGCTCGGCGGGTCGGCTCTCGCGCCAGTAGATTTGGCCGCCATCGACGCGCAAATCGCTCATTTCGATGGCTGCGGCGGCAAGGCTTTCGGCGCTGATCGGGCTGGTCCAGGTGCCGTAAGGGGCGGCTGTTGAGTTCATTGCGGCGTCTTCATTAGTGGCGGTTTAGGCGGAATGGGTGAATAGATGCTTGATGCTACCGAATGACGCTGCTTTCGAAGCCGCGATCGATGCGCTACGTGCCTCCCCACATCCTACGTTGATCGACGCTGTAGCGGGAGCAGCTCTGGCCTGCGCCAACCAATGACTCCGCCATCATGTATCCACGGTCCAGTAGTTCGTAGCAAATCGCTTCCGAAAGACCCACTTAGGCAGCGTTTCCGAAGGGCTTTACGGCTATTGAAGCAAAGAAATCCGCTGCTCTCTCTGGCGAGTGCTTCAGCGCATGCCGCTCGGCTGTATCCAAAGCGCCTTGTGCTCGAGCCGGTCCCATCCGGCGGTATTGCGCGCTAAGCTTGGGTTAGCGGGTGAGCCCAAGGAGAGCCCAAGGAGAGCGTAATGAAAATGGTGGCAGCGGTAATCAAACCGTTCAAATTGGACGATGTACGCGACGCGTTGAGCGAAATCGGCGTGCAGGGCATCACCGTAACCGAGGTGAAGGGCTTCGGCCGGCAAAAAGGGCACACCGAGCTGTATCGGGGTGCGGAATATGTCGTCGACTTTCTGCCCAAGATTAAATTGGAAGTTGCGACCACCGAAGACCGCGTCGAAGCGGTGGTCGAGGCGATTATGCAGGCCGCTGGCACTGGCAAAATCGGCGACGGCAAGATCTTTGTCTACGCGTTGGAGCAGGTCATCCGGATTCGCACCGGAGAGCTTGATGGGGACGCGCTGTAAGTGAGCGGCGCAGTCATGCGCCGACGTGATTGCCTCGCTCTAGCGCTGGCCGGGCTGGCCATAGGGTCCGTGCGAGCCGCTGAATCGATACTCGCTGGGCGCCTAAGCGCGACCGGTTCGGACACGCTGGCACCACTGTGCCTGGCCTGGCGGAGCAGTTAAAGCAGGAACACCCGCAGCTAAGCGTGGAGTTTCAGGCTGGCGGCTCGGCAACAGCGGGTTGCCGATACCGGGCTGATTCCGCTGCCGGCGTGCTGAACGTCGGTTAAGTCTCAGGCAGCGTAGAACACCACACTAGCCCGGATGTTTCGTGAACTCGCACGATGATCGCGCAGGACATTGGTAGGCCAGTAGTTTTTCTGCAGGAGTGCCGGTGGTTTTTTAAAACGGGGTGGTTCATACACCCGACTGAGGAAAAATCGCTGGGCGATCAAGGGACAAGCGAGGGCGCGTGAAGTTTATGAAATCCCGGGCTAGGTCGATTCAAAGCGTCTGCAAGGAGCTACACTGGTCACCATTGCTAGGCGTTGAAAAGGGGTTTTTGCATGGAAATCGTCGTCCTCGCGCTATTGGCCTTCGTCGCCTTTGTGCTGTTTCGTTCAGTGCGTTTTGTGCCGCAGGGTTACCGCTACACGATCGAGCGTTTCGGCAAGTATATCAACACCAGGGAGCCCGGCTTTGCGCTGCTGGTGCCTCTAATCGACTCAGTGGGGCGCAAGCTCAACGTGATGGAGCAAGTCCTTGATGTGCCCTCGCAAGAGGTCATCACTCGCGACAACGCCGTGGTGAAAGTCGATGGAGTGGTGTTCTTCCAGGTGCTCGATGCGGCCAAGGCGGCCTACCAAGTCTCAGTGCTGGAGCGAGCCATACTGAATCTGGTAATGACCAATATTCGTACCGTGCTGGGCTCCATGGACCTAGACGAGAGCCTGTCCAAGCGCGACGAGATCAACGCGCGACTGCTCAATGTGGTCGATGATGCGACTCACCCTTGGGGGATCAAGGTCAATCGCATCGAGATCAAAGACATTTCGCCACCGCGTGACCTGATTGAGGCGATGGCCAGACAGATGAAGGCTGAGCGTGAAAAGCGCGCCACCATCTTGGAAGCCGAGGGCGCCAAACAGGGCGAAATTCTGCGCGCAGACGGCGAGAAGCAGGCCACTATCTTGGAAGCTGAGGGTAAGAAGGAAGCATCCTTCCGCGAGGCGGAAGCTCGCGAACGTCTGGCTGAGGCTGAAGCCAAGGCAACCCTGATGGTTTCGCAAGCCATTGCCAAGGGTGATCTGCAGGCGATTAACTACTTCGTCGCCGACAAATACATCAACGCGCTCAAAGCGATTGCTTGCAGCCCGAACCAGAAGCTGCTGATGCTGCCGGTGGAGGCCACCGGTATGTTGGGCAGCTTGGCTGGTGTCGCTGAGTTAGCCAAGGAAGCCTTGGCTAAACGTTCCGACCCGGATTCGAAGGGTGTTTGATCTAAGCGTCTGGCAACTGTGGCTTGCGGTAGGGTTTGTGTTGTTGTTCGCCGAGATGGTCGCGCCCGGCATCTTTTTACTTTGGTTCGGCGCAGCCGCGTTGGTCGTAGGTGTACTGGTTTGGCTGATCCCGGCGCTGCCTTGGCCTTTGCAGGCGGTGCTGTTCGCCGTTATCTCGGCGGCGTTCGTGCTGTATTACCGCCATTTGCGCGCCAAATACGACACCGAAGCCAGCGACCAGCCGCTGCTCAACAAGCGCTTGGAGCAGATGGTCGGGCAGGTCTACGTGCTGCATATGGCCATCGAGAACGGCCGCGGTAAGGTGAAAATCGGTGATGCGCTGTGGGCAGTCAGCGGCGCTGATTTGCCTGCCGGCCAGCGGGTCAAAGTCACGGAGATCGACGACATGGTGCTGACGGTTGAAGCGGCTAGCGGTTAGTTAATCGAATACAGCTGCCGGAGCGTGTTCCGCTCCGGCGCTTTCCTGTGAGCTACAGCACCAGTCCATCCA
Organism: Rhodanobacteraceae bacterium; assembly: GCA_003233535.1. GTDB lineage: Bacteria > Pseudomonadota > Gammaproteobacteria > Xanthomonadales > SZUA-5 > SZUA-5. The sequence continues at coordinate 1,673 of QIMA01000315.1, read as the reverse complement.
GCGCGCGTTCGGCTCGACCGCGCTCGTGGTCGCCCAGCCCGCGCGCAATCTCTCGATATTGCGCGATGAGTTCGCTGTCGCTAGGCATGTGTATGGCCAGAGTGACCAACACCGAGCTTTTCTCGTAGTCCGAACCGATGCCGGCGATCGCGTCGAGTACGGCGCTGATGCCGCCACGGCTATGCAGACGGGCCACGCGAGGCGCTACGTTGATGGCGGTCTCATGCAGGATGGTTCCCAGCATGGCGCTAATCCAGGCCTGTGCCTGAGCGTCCACCGGGCTTTGATGACGATTGCGCTCGTAGGTGCGAGTGATTCGCCCTCGCTCGTTGCGGAACTCCACTTCTTGCTCGAACCCGCCATTTTGTTCGCTGATGCGCAGCGATTTTCCAACTTTTCTCAGTCCGCGCTGGCTGGCTGGCTTGTTTGAATCAATCTGGGCGGGTTGGGTTTTTGGCTGTCCGTCACCGGCTGTCCCGATGTCGGTCCTCAGCGAGCGTAGCGGCAGTGCTGCCGCTGAGCGCCAGCCAAAGGGTCGGGGATGACGGCTGAGAATCGCCGAAATCGATCCGAATTCACGCAACGTACTCATGCGTATGGAGTTTTTTCCTGAACGAGCACAGAGAAAACACGCAATTTCGGCCCAATTTGGGCGCTCACATGAAATACTAGCGAATCTTTGTGCCGTGACCGCAGACATCTCGACCGTGTTTCGAGAGGGTCGGCGTGGATTGGCTATGTGAACTCGAACTGGAGCCGGACGTTAATGCAAGCCTCTTTTGACTACTCCCAATTGCTCGAGTGCGCCGAGGGTCGGCTGTTCGGCAATCCCAATGCGCGGCTACCCGCACCGCCGATGCTGATGATGGATAGGGTCATCAATATCGATGACGACGGCGGTGCACACGGCTTGGGTAGCATTCACGCGGAGCTCGATATCAATCCTGATTTGTGGTTCTTCAAGTGCCATTTCAAACAGGATCCGGTGATGCCTGGCTGTTTGGGCCTGGATGCTATGTGGCAGCTGGTCGGCTTCTTTTTGACTTGGCAGGGCTTGCCAGGAACCGGTCGCGCCCTCAGTGTCGGTGAGGTGAAGTTCACTGGCCAGGTACTGCCCACTGCCAAGCTGGTTAGCTACTACATCGACATCACACGGGTGATTAAGCGGCGCCTGATGCTGGCCATAGGCAACGCGCGGATGGAAGTCGACGGTCGCGAAATCTACACCGCCAAAGGTTTGCGTGTTGGCCTGTTTAGCGACACCTCTAAACTATGAGCGCGCGTCGAGTCGTCGTCACCGGGATGGGCATCGTCAGCTGCTTAGGCAATGATTTGGTCGCCGTCAGCGCTTCGCTGCGTGAAGGCCGTAGCGGCATTACTGCTGCGCCGGATTTCGCCGAGGCTGGCCTGAAGAGCCAGATTGCCGGACGACCACAGATTGATTTGGGCCCGCTGATCGATCGCAAGCAGCGACGCTTCATGGGCGATGCGGCGGCCTATGCCTACGTTGCGACGCAGCAGGCGCTGGATCAGTCGGGCCTGGAGCCCGATGCCCTGCGCCATCCGCGTAGCGGACTGATTATGGGATCCGGTGGTGGCTCCCCAGAAAACCAAATTGGTGCGGCCGATACCTTGCGCACTCGCGGCGTTCGCCGGGTTGGTCCGTACATGGT
>QIMA01000477.1 GCA_003233535.1 Rhodanobacteraceae bacterium | reverse complement strand
GTAGTGGTTCATACACCCGACTGAGAAAAAGTCGCTGGGCGATCAAGGGCCTAGCGAGGGCGCGTGAAGTTTATGAAATATCCGGGCTAGGCCCTTTCTCCGCCCTATCTAACCACGACTCCGATAGCGATACGGATACGGCTCGGGATCCGGCGCAAACCCGGGGAAGGCGCGCGGACGCTGTGGGTCTCGAGTACGGTAGCGATAAGGCTCCGGAATCAGGCCCATTGCCATCAGTCGCTGTGGATCGTCATAAAACACGCGCAGCACCTGATCGGGGCGGCTGGAAGCGCGCTGGAACTGCACGTAGCGAGCGCGATCACTTTCGCGGCGACCATGGCCGGTGCCCAGCTCCTGGCGTTCGGCATAGCCGTCAGCCTTGCTCGACGGTGCGGATTTATCGTAGCTGCCAGAACGCCCTGGAGCGCTCGGCGACGGACGGTAGCGACGGTACTCTTCCTCCAGCGCAATCGACGGTCGACCGCGCTCACGGAACACGGCGACACCAATCACCCCGACGTTATCGGGACGACCCGTTCTTGCTGCGTAGCTGTTCGGCAGCGAGACGAATTCGAATGCAGCGACCTGGCGCATGCTCTTACGCCAGCCCTTAATCTCGGTCCGGCCCCAGGGTTCGAGCACGTAGCCAGACTGGTTAGGGCGGGCGGTGTCGCCGGAAATCACGTTGACCCCGTCAACCGAGACAACGGCCATGACGCGTTCGGCAGATCGATTACGGATAGTGATTGCGTAGCGATGCCCCGGTAACCCGGCAATCCAGCGCTCGTCACCCTGCTGGTACTGGCGCAGCACACTGCCGCTATGTCGATCGTATACCTCCAGCTGAACCTGCGCCTGCACGGCCGGTGCTGCAGCCGCTATGGATAAAACCAGCCATTGCATCAGTCGTTTCATGTCCATCTCCTTCACCGCCGTCTGATTGACGACAATTACTTAAACGGTCCAAGGGTGAAAAAAGGGTTGCTGAGCGGAAGCGTTAGGTTTGGGTTCGTTCAGGTGTAGGGTTCCGTCGGCAGCCGGGCATCCTCAACCTTCATGTGCATGGGGATGCGGCGCATGGCCTGGCCCTCGGCGAAGAACAGGTATTGCTCGGCCAGGTTGTTCAAGGCGCGCAGCCCCATTTGCCCCAACCGCCCCTTTCCTGCAATCTTGCCGCCCCTTCCCTTGGCAGCGACGCGTTTCGCCGCTGCCACCTTTGACTACTGAGAACTATGGACAAGAGTTTCGACCCGAAAGCAGTGGAATCCCGCTGGTATCCCGAGTGGGAGCAGGCCGGCGTATTCAAGCCGAATGGCGAGGGCGAGCCGTTTTGCATATTGTTGCCGCCGCCTAACGTTACCGGCACGCTGCACATGGGCCATGCCTTTCAGCAGACGCTGATGGATCTGATGGTTCGCTACCAGCGTATGCGCGGGCGTAGCGTGCTCTGGCAGTGCGGAACCGACCATGCCGGCATCGCTACGCAGAAGATTGTTGAGAACCAGCTGGCGGCAGCCGGTACCAGTCGGCATGAGTTGGGTCGGCAGGGCTTTATCGATCGCGTTTGGCGGTGGAAGGAAGAGTCGGGCTCAACCATTACGCACCAGATGCGCCGCCTGGGTGCCTCCTGCGACTGGTCGCGCGAGCGCTTCACCATGGACGAGGGGCTGTCGGCTTCGGTGCGTAAGGTCTTTATCGACTGGTATCGGGACGGTTTGATCTATCGCGGCAAGCGTTTGGTGCACTGGGATCCGGTGCTGATGACCGCGGTCTCCGATCTGGAAGTGAACAACGAAGAGCGCGCTGGCCACATGTGGTCGATTCGTTACCCGGCTGCCGATGGCGGCGAGGGCGTGGTGGTTGCGACAACGCGGCCGGAAACCATGCTCGGCGACGTCGCCGTCGCGGTGCATCCTAGCGATGAGCGCTACGCCGATTTGATCGGCAAGCAACTGGTCTTGCCGCTGACCGGTCGCACGATTCCGGTGATTGCCGATGGCTATGTGGATCGGGAGTTTGGCACCGGCGCAGTCAAGATCACGCCAGCGCATGACTTTAACGATTACCAGATTGGCCAGCGCCACAAGATCGAACCGATGACGATCTTCACCCTCGACGCCAAGGTCAACGAAGCCGCGCCCGCGGTTTATCAGGGCCTGGATCGTTTCGAGGCGCGCAAGCGCGTGCTCGCCGACCTGGAAGCGCAAGGGTTACTGGTGGAAACCAAGCCACACAAGCTGAGCATTCCGATCAGCCAGCGCACCGATGCGGTGATCGAGCCCATGCTCACCGACCAGTGGTTTGTCGATCTGACCAGTGAAACGCAGCCTGACGGTCGCCCGGGCGGCAAGACCGCCATCACCGATCCGGCACTGAATGCGGTTCTCGACGGTGACATCAAATTTGTGCCGGAGAATTGGAGCACCACCTACAAACAGTGGCTGGGAAATATCCAGGACTGGTGCGTGTCGCGGCAGCTGTGGTGGGGTCACCAGATTCCCGCCTGGTACGACGAATCCGGGGTGATTTTCGTCGGTGAGGACGAAGCCGAGGCTGTTTCCTGGGCCGCCAAACAGGGCTTGCCGGCACCGCAGGGCGCGCTAACTCGCGATCCTGACGTGCTCGATACCTGGTTCAGCTCAGCGCTGTGGCCGTTCTCCACCATGGGCTGGCCTGGCGACAATCCCGAACGCGCTGCCGAATGGTTCGATTTTCAGCGCTTTGTGCCGTCGTCGGTGATGGTCACTGGCTTCGACATCATTTTCTTTTGGGTTGCGCGGATGGTGATGGCCAGCACCTACTTCGTTGGTCGCCAGGAAGACGGCAGCTATACGCCGGAGCGCGCCAAGCTGTCTAACCGTATTCCCTTCGACACGGTCTACATCAACGCCATCGTGCGCGATGCTGAAGGCCACAAAATGAGCAAGTCCAAGGGCAACACGATTGACCCGCTGGACTTGATCGACGGCATCGAACTGGAGGACTTGGTTACTAAATCCACCTCGGCCCTGCTGATCCCACAGATCAAGCAGAAGGTCGAAAAGCGCATTCGCCGTGAATTCCCTGACGGCATCGCGCCGGTAGGTGCGGACGCGCTGCGCTTCACTTTCGCTGCGCTGGCTACGCACGGACGCACGATCAATTTTGATATGCAGCGCTGCGAGGGCTACAAGAACTTCTGCAACAAGCTGTGGAATGCGGCGCGCTTTGTGTCGATGGGATTAGAGACAGTTTCAGCAGGGGCCAGTTCCAGTAGCCCCAATTTCAGTGGGCACGCAGGAGCGAAAGTTCAAAGCTGTCGGGAGTTGCCGGCGGCTGACAGTGCTGCGGAACGTTGGGTTTTGGGGCGTTTGGTTGCTACTTGTCGGAGCTACCACCAGCACATTGCTGAGTATCGCTTCGATCTCGCTGCGCAGACGGTCTACGCGTTTGTTTGGGATGAGTATTGCGACTGGTTCTTGGAGCTAGCCAAGCCGGCCCTGCAGGGCGACGACGATGCGCGCAAGACGGCGGCGCTGCACACGCTGCTGCACGTGCTTGAGGCCGTGTTGCGACTGCTGCACCCGATCACGCCGTTCATCACTGAAGAAATTTGGCAGTTCCTCAAGCCGCACTTTGGCGTTAGCGAGGACTATCTGGGTCAGGCGCCGCAGCCGTACGCGGAAGCCGCCGACCTAGCGTTAGCGATTGATCCGCAGGCTGATGCCGATATCGAATGGCTCAAGGCTAGCCTAAGCGGTATCCGCAAAATCCGCGGTGAGATGAATTTGTCGCCCGGCAAGGCCCTGGATTTGCTGTTGAGCGGCGGTGACGCCCTGGATCGTGAGCGAGTAGCGCGCTTCGCGGATGCCTTCCGCCTGCTAGCGCGCATTCAGAGCACGACTTGGTTGGAGCCGGGAACCGAAGCGCCGGCCTCGGCCATGGCTTTGGTTGGCGATCTGAAGCTGCTGGTGCCGCTGGCCGGGTTGATCGATGTCGACGCTGAGCTCAAGCGACTGGACAAGGAGATCGGCAAGGTTCAGGCAGATTTGGGCAAAGCCGAGGGCAAACTGGGTAATCCTAAATTCGTCGGCGGCGCGCCGAAGGCGGTGATCAATCAGGAGCATCAGCGGGTTGCTGAATTCGGCGCGCGCAAGGCTGAGCTGCAGGCGCAGAGAGATAAGCTGGCGAGAGGTTGATCAGTTGTGGACTGTGTCGATGGCTTAGCTGCCGCGCAGTCCACCCAGCTACTTCATCGTTGGACTCAGGTCGGCTTTTGGCGACTGACTCGCGCGGTTCAGAACTCGTCGGTCGCGCCAGTTAGCTCAAGCTCCAGTTCGTCCGCGCTTGCCAGTACATGTTCCACGGCGCTGATCAAGGAATCGGCAGTGGCGTTGGCGGGTACCAGTACCCGCGCGAACCAGTAGCCGCGATCCCAGCTCCAGTGGCTAAGCACCGAAGATCCGTTGGCTTGCATCAAGCGTGCAGCGCCCTCTCTATTCGGCTTGGTCTCACGGTGGGCGATGGCGTAAATGACACGCCAATCGTTGCCGGAGTAGCGCCGGGTGACTGTTTCCACCACCGCCAACTGGCTGCGCCCGCCCTGCCAAGTACGGCGCACCCGCAAGTCACCGCTGCGGCGCAAGACCTGTGGCTTTAGGCCCGCTTGATGCAGAACACTGATGATCTGTGGATCCGGGTTGAAATAGCGTGGTGGCGTGGTCCAGTCCTCAGGCAGGGCCATATGGGTGACATCGCCGGACCGCCAAACCTCTTCTTGCGCCTGATCTAGCTCGCGTTTGGGCAGTAGCTCGGGTTCATTGACCAGTGCTTCTGCGGGCTCGGGCTGGACTTCCGCCGGCATCGCTACGGGTGCCGGAGCCCTAGACGACGTCTGCGTGAACTGACTGGCAGTTTCCAACGCGGTCTGTTGTGCCAGCCAATGGCGAGACAATACTAGTCCGCCGACCAACAGCGCTGCCAATGCCCACAGCGCCCACTGTTGGCGGTGGCGACCGCGGGAACGTCTGCCACGACGTCGATGGCTGCTCATGCTCGACTACAGCTCCGTCGAGGGTAGTGTGAGTTTGTCACCGCGATTGACCCCCAGCTGTTTGGCAACACCTGCATTGAGTTCCAGCACATATCGAGACGCTGCGCCGCCACCGTCGTAGGTGGGGCACTGGCTAGCGGGTACACCATTACATGGCGGCACGCCGAGTGCCTCACCGACCAATTCTGCATTCTCATCAAAGTACAATATATCTAGCGGAATTCGACAGTTACGCATCCAAAAAGAGCGTCGGCTGCTGTCATCATAAACGAACAGCATGCCTGCATCTTCATCCATATGGTCGACGAACATTAGGCCGCGCGCTTGTGTTTCAGCGTCCTTGGCGATTACCACCCGAAAGCGCTCACCCTTCAGCGTGACCGTGGGTTCGGCGCTTGCACAGGCGCTGAGAAACAGGGCCAACAGTGCAGCAGCAGCGATAGTTACACCGGCTTTGAACATCGTTTTTTCGGTCGCAGTGCACATGGGATGTCGAATCCTACCCCCAGCCTGCTGGTGTGGCGATCAAATTGGAGCAGTTTCACAATCTCTCCAATGTTCGTATGTTGCGAAAGGCCTGCACTGTGCGGAACTTAATCGAGGATGTGTGCGAAGCCCTTTTGAGCCACCAGTGGGTCCGTCCGGATGTTTCCCGGTGCTTCGCCGTTCGCTTTTGAGTAGGAGCGAGCTTGCTCGCGATGCGGCGCCTTGGCGCCGCCCTGACGTGCGCCCAGAACAGCGCAGGAGCCGCCCTAGCCGGGCATCCGCAGCCGTCTAAACGTCAGGTTGATCCGCTCGGCTTCCACACCGAGCTGCTTGGGCAGCGCGTGCAGCCAGTTGCGCTGGGTTTGGCCAGCCATCAGCAGCAGGCTGCCGTGCGCCAAGTGCAGTTGCAGGCGCTGCCCATCGGTTCTGTGTTTCAAGCTGAAGCGCCGTTCTGCACCCAGGCTAATCGATGCAATAACCGGATCGGGGCCCAGTTCTGGTTCGTTGTCGGCGTGCCAGCCCATGCTGTCGGTGCCGTTTCGATAGCGATTGACGAGCACGCCGTTGAAGTCCGTTTGCAGATACTCGCGTAGCGCCGTTCGAATCGCGCTGAGGGTCTTCGTCCAGGGCAGCGGCAGATAGCGAGTGCCCGAGTAGCTGTAGCTAGCATCGGCATCGCCGTGCCAGCTGGACAAACGCGGTGAGTCGCGCAGCTTGCCGAAGATTTTCACCTGATGCTGGGTCCAGGGGATCTCTTGAAAAAGCGCGCTCATCCAGCGATCTGCCTGCGCAGCGGGCTGCCAGTCTGCCGCATAGCTCAACGTTGCTCCCGCCAGCTTGAGCTGTTCTAGTCCGCGATGAAGTGCCAAGCCCATGAGCGTCAGTATGGTTGTGAGGGACACACTGAACAACTCACGCGAGCCACGTTGGAAGTCCTTGCGTCTGTCGCTAGCCCGGAATTTCATAAACTTCACGCGCCCTCGCTAGGCCCTTGATCGCCCAGCGACAATCCTCAGTCGGGTGTATGAACCCTACACCGCTTCTTTAGAAAAACCACTGGGTAATCAATGTTCTGCGCGATCATCGCGCGAGTTCATGAAATATCCGGGCTAGGAAAGCGCTGCGAGCCTGCCTGATGAGCGTGATTGAGACGTGCTGTGCGGGTGAAGGTCTCGCGTCCTCGGTCAGGATGCCTAGTGTCCTGTCAACGGTCTAATGACGGGTTCAGCGCCCCTGTGGTGTTTCGCCGCAAGGCGCGTCGCGCAGGCAATGGCCGTAGTCCTTGTCAAGCGGCGCAACGCCGCGGCGGGACACCACAGGGGCGCCCG
>QIMA01000247.1 GCA_003233535.1 Rhodanobacteraceae bacterium | reverse complement strand
GGTCAGCCGCTTGCGCAGCGTGGCGCGGTTGATCCCAAGGATCTGCGCTGCTTGGCTGAGATTTCCGTCGCAGTGGGCGAGAACCTCGCATAATAGCGGGATTTCAACTTGTTGCAGGATCAGCCGGTGCAGATCGTTGCATTGGGTTCCGTCCAAATCCACTAGGTAACGGCGTATCGCTCGCTCAGCACACTCAGCCAGTGTCGCCTCCATGGAGACGCCGGCATCTGCAGCGCTATCGCTGTCGATGTTAGGTGCCGATTGCAACATGTCGCTACCGATCACTCGAGCTTTGCCTTGTCGCCGCAGTCGTTGAATCGAAGTCAAAGCCACTCCGCGCCTGCGTCGGCAAGCGTGTAGAGAGATTGGCATTACTTCGAGGGGTGGGAAAGCATAGCCCAAGGAGCGCCACTGGGTAAGACCCTCGTTCACATTTTGTGTCCTGAAAGCCGCTGGCGGCCCTTGCAGTCGCCGTCCTGGCCGCGCGCGTTACTTTTGGTTCAAGTTAGGGAGTGAGGCTTCATGCAAACGGCACCGATTCATCTTCGAACGCGTAGCATTCACCACCCGCAACACGGGTGCCGCGTAAAGGACCATGCACAAGTTTGAATCGATGGTCCTCGACTCGGTCAGCGCGCGGGAGAACTGGCCGCGGCGAACCGCACTGCTTTGCACCTTTGCCCGTGAGCTCCACGCTGCCGGCACCACAGCGCCGCGCCTGGAGGCGGCGCTGTTGGGAATTGCTTCGCGCCTCGGTTTGTCAGCTCAGGTTTGGTCAGGCCCGACGTTAATCTTGATGTCGCTGCGCGAGACCGGATTGCCGCCCGGCGCGCCAGTTCATACCGAGTTGCTGCGGGTCGAGCCCAACGGCATCAATTTGGGTCGATTGAGCATGCTCGACGACATCGCCGAGGCGGTAATCGCCGGGCAGATGAGCATTGATGCGGCGGAACAGGCGCTGGAGAGGGCACTGCAGCCGCTATCACGCAGTTGGAATTTGGCTCAGACGCTGTTGGGTTTTCCGCTGGCGTCGGCGAGCGTGGCCGGTTTGCTGCGTGCGCACCCCAACGAGATCGGCGCCTCAGCAGCGATTGGCCTACTCATCGGCTTGTTGGCCCTGGCCAGCGAGCGGCATCCACGTTTGGGCCAGAATCTGTCGGTCATCGCCGCTTTTTGCGCCGCACTAGGCGCCGCCGCTTACGCTCAGTGGGTGGCCCCGATTGCTTTCAAAGTCGTACTGATTCCCAGTCTGATCGTACTCATGCCTGGACTCACGCTAACCGTGGCGGTCGCTGAACTGGGAATGCGCCACTTGGTCTCCGGCAGCGCGCGTCTGGCTGGCGGGATGGTTACGTTGTTAGAACTGGCCTTTGGCGCGTTGGCCGGGACCAAGGCCGCAGAGCTGTTAGTGGGCTTCTCCGAAGTGCCGTCACCGGGAGTCGGGCCGAGTTGGCTGGCCTGGGCCGTTATCCCTTTCGCGGGCTTAGCATTCTCGCTGTTGTTTCGCGCGCGCCCGTCAGACTGGGTGTACGTTTTTATCGCTTCGGCCGCCGCATTTTCGGCATCCCATTACGGCACGCACTGGGCCGGGCCAGAAATGGGTCTGTTCTTCTCCGCGCTATTAGTGGCGCTGTTGAGCAATGCCTTTGCTCGCTACCTCAATCGGCCGGGAGCCCTGCTGCGAGTGCCGGGCCTAATCTTGTTGGTTCCGGGGTCGGTAGGTTTCCGATCGCTGAGTTTTATTTTTGAAAAGGACGTGTACCTGGGGTTGGATGCGGCTTTTTCATTGGTGGTCATGGTGGCATCGTTGGCCGCCGGCTTGTTGCTCGGAAACTCACTATTGCCGGCGCGGCGTTTGACCGCTTAGATCCTGCAAGGCGCCGCTTCTGGCGCCGCTGATGCTGTGGTGCCCGCACAAAAAAGGCCCGCTGATGCGGGCCTTTTCGAAAACTTCTTCGTCGCTGACTTACTAGATACTTATGTCATCTAGGGTCTTGCCGGCGGCAAGCGCCTCGCGCACCCACACTGGCTGACGGCCGCGGCCGCTCCAGGTGACGTCAGCATTGCCTGGATGGCGATACTTCGGCTTGACTGGCGTCTTTACCGTACGCTTGCCTTTGCCGCGACCGAATAGCTCGGAGATTTCGAAGCCGTGGGCTTTCGCCTTGGCACTGAGTTCCTCGCGTAGCTTGTTAACGGTCTCTTCCTTAACCTCAACAATCCGAGCCTGGGCGCGGCTGATAAGGTCTCCGAGCTGGTCGACGCTCATATTCTTCAGATCAATAGCCATAGTATTCCTCTCAACGTGGTGTTAATTATTCTCGTAGTGTACGAGGCGTAGCGATGATGCCAAAAAAGACTGACTTTTTCGAGTGCCAGCTAGCATCTTATCTGGTTTATGAGGCTTTTATCCGGTAATTAGTGTGTTGGCGATAACCCGCTCGAGCACTTCGCTTTGCGGCCAAAGTTCGTTTTCGTCAGCGCGACGTTCTCGGTATTCGATTTGATCGCTTTCCAAGCCACGTTCAGAGACGACGATGCGGTGTGGAATGCCGATCAACTCCATATCGGCGAACATCACGCCCGGACGCAGTCCGCGGTCGTCCAAAGCGACTTCTACGCCCCGGGACTGCAGTTGGCGATACAGCGATTCCACGTAGGCAACAACCGGGCTATCGGCCTTTTTATGAATCGGGCAGATAACCACCTGAAACGGCGCCATCGGTCCTGGCCAGCAAATCCCCTTGCTGTCGTGGTTTTGCTCAATCGCCGCGGCGACGATGCGCGATATGCCGACGCCGTAGCAGCCCATGTGTATGGTGCGTGCTTTGCCTTGGTGGTCAAGCACGGTGGCGCCCATCGCCTTCGCGTACTTTTGCCCTAGTTGAAACACGTGCCCGACCTCAATGCCGCGAACTAACTCCAGTTTCCCCTGTCCATCCGGCGAGGGATCGCCAGCGACCACTTTGCGCAGGTCGACGATGTCGGTGGCAACCGCATCGCGCTGCCAATTGGCACCGACGTAGTGCGCGCCGTCGCTATTAGCGCCGCAAACGAAATCAGCCAAGACTGCTGCACTGCGATCGACAATCAGCGGAATTGAATCGGGCAGCCCGACCGGACCGATAAAGCCTGCGCTGCAGCCAATTCCGCTTTGCGCAATCTCTGCCTCGCTGGCCAAAATGATCTCACCTGGCAATTGCTCCAGATTGGCTGCTTTGACCTCGTTAATTTCATGGTCACCGCGCACACACAGTGCGACTAGGCCCTTTTCACTGCGCACCAGCATGGTCTTAACGCAGTTCGCCGCCGGCACTTTGAGAAACTCGCTGATTTGTTCAATCGTGCGTTGGCTGGGCGTATCGATCTTGCTCAGCTCTGCGCCGGCTGGGCGTGCCTCACCGACGGCAAGCGCCTCGGCCTTTTCAACGTTGGCGGCATATTCAGATTGATTGGAAACCGCAATCGCATCCTCGCCAGAATCGGCTAACACGTGAAATTCGTGGCTGGCGTTACCGCCAATCGCGCCGGTGTCGGCGTCTACCGCACGAAAACGCAGACCCAGGCGGGTGAATATGCGTGCGTAGGCGTCATACATAACTTGGTACGTGCGTCCCAGGCAGTCCTGGTCGACGTGGAAAGAGTAGGCGTCCTTCATTAAGAACTCGCGCGCCCGCATCACGCCGAAGCGCGGACGGATCTCGTCGCGGAATTTGGTTTGGATCTGGAAGAAGTTGAGCGGCAGCTGCTTGTAGCTGCGCAGCTCATTGCGGGCCATGTCGGTAATGACTTCTTCGTGCGTAGGGCCGAAGCAAAACTCGCGCTGCATGCGGTCGCGCATCTTCAATAGCTGGCCGCCAAACTGCTCCCAGCGCTCGGTTTCCTGCCATAGCTCGGCCGGCTGCACAGCCGGCATCAATAGCTCCAAAGCCCCGGCGTTTTCCATTTCTTGCCTTACTACCGTCTCCACCTTGCGCAAGATGCGTAAACCCAGCGGTGTCCAGGTGTAAATGCCGGCGGCGAGTTTGCGAATCATGCCGGAACGCATCATCAGCTGGTGCGAGGCGATTTCCGCATCGGAAGGGGTTTGTTTACTGGTATGCAGGTGAAACTGACTTAGGCGCATTTTGAGCTGCTAATACGTATCGGAGGCGCGATTGTAGCCGGGTACAGGGTGGTACAGGGTCTACGGCCCAGAAGGCAGCGCTGATAGCTGCTCGCTCGGCGAGCCCAAGGTGGCCGAATTAGCCCGGAATTTCATAAACTTCACGCGCCCTCGCTAGGCCCTTGAAGTTTATGAAATATCCGGGCTAGGAGTGGGCTACGATCCCAGCAACCGGCTAGACTGGCCCTATGCCAACCTCTTTGCGGATCAGTCTGGACGCAGTCATCGTCGCGGTGACTGACGATGTGCCACGCGTACTAACCGTGGCCGGCCCGGCGCAGCAGGCGTTTGAGGTTCTGCCCTCCGGACCGCTGGACATACACCAGCACCCCACGCTTGAGCGTGGCATTCGGGGCTGGGTGAGCGCGCAAACTGAGCTACATCTGGGCTATTTGGAGCAGCTTTACACCTTCGGCGATCGTGATCGCGGCAGTTCCAGCAGTGCGCAATCGACGCGGGTGATCTCCACCGCTTATCTGGCGCTAGTGCGCGAGCAAACCCCGTCGCCGGAGTTGAGCGCGCATTGGCGCCCCTGGTATGCGTTCCTACCCTGGGAAGACTGGCGCGATGGGTGTCCGGCGTTCATCAATGCGGAGCTGGCACCGCGGCTGCGCAGTTGGGCCGGTAACGACGCGGTTCGTCGCGAACGGATCGCGCTGTGTTTTGGGCTGGAACGTTCGCAGTGGGATCCAGAGCGCTGCTTGGAGCGCTACGAGTTGCTTTGGGAGATTGGCTTAGTTGAGGAGTCACCCGCCTTTGAACCGGGCTCACTGACGCGCTATGCGGGTCGGCCGATGGCCTGGGATCATCGACGCATGCTGGCGACGGCCCTGGGCCGCATACGCGGCAAGCTCAAGTACCGGCCCGTGGTGTTCGAACTGCTGCCTAAGCGCTTTACACTCTCGCAGCTGCAGCGCGTGGTCGAGGCGCTGGCTGGTAACAAGCTGCACACGCAAAATTTTCGCCGACTAGTGGAGCAGGGCGGATTGGTCGAGCGTACCGGCGAGCACGAACGCGCGACCGGTGGCCGGCCGGCGGCACTGTTCCGCTTTCGCCATGAAGTGCTGCGCGAGCGACCCGCTCCTGGCGTGCACGTGCCGCGTGCTTGGTAGTCATCGACGCTGCGTATCGGCAAAATATCCCGCCGCTAGTCTCGAATTCGATCTGTGGAACGCATAAACCAACCGATGAGCATGCTGCAAACCAAACCCAAGGCAGTGGTGCTGCTTTCCGGAGGAATGGATTCAGCCGTCACTCTGGCGATTGCCAAGGCAGCAGGTTTTGACAGCTATGCCTTAAGTCTGGACTACGGCCAGCGCCATCGCGCCGAGCTCGATGCTGCAGCGAAGCTGGCTGGGCGCTTAGGTGCGGTCAGCCACAAAACGGTGAAACTGGATCTGCGCAGCCTTGGTGGATCGGCGTTAACCGCCGATATCGATGTGCCTGAGCAGGCCAGTAGCGGCATTCCGATCACGTACGTGCCGGCGCGCAACACCATTATGCTGTCCATTGCCATGGGCTGGGCTGAGGTGCTGAACGCCCGGGATTTGTTTGTCGGCGTAAATGCGGTCGACTACTCCGGATATCCGGACTGCAGGCCGGCATTCGTCGCTGCATTCCAGTCGTTGGCACATGTGGCCACCAAGGGCGGCGTGGAAGGCGAAAAGTGGCAGGTGCACGCGCCGCTGATCGATCTGAGCAAGGCCGATATCGTCAATCGCGGGATCGAGCTGGGGGTGGAGTTCGGTCTCACTGTTTCTTGCTATCAGGCCGATGAGCAGGGTCGCGCCTGCGCCCGCTGTGACGCCTGCAGGCTGCGGGCGAAGGGTTTCGACGATGCCGGCGTGGTAGATCCGACGAGCTATGTAGGCGATTGAGCACGGGTTTTTCAAGATACTGACTGGCAGATGACCAGTGCGCACGCATTAATGGCTACACACACTTGTATCTGTGCGCAGGCTCCCGCATCTTTAACGACACACTAAACAACTCATCGGCCGCGACGGAGTCTGCCTTTCTTATCTGAGAACGGGGTCGCCAGTAAGGAAGACACCGAAAACGCAAGGACGGCAACGCGGCTCGTGTGAGTCGTTTAGTGTGTCCTTAACCTCAATGGACTATGCGGAGGGCTTGCGGTGAATCGCCGTGCCGAGCTGTTGGAAATGGATGACCCCTGGGGCTGGCTGGCCGAAGCGCCGGATGAGGCCATAGCGTTGGATGAAGCCAGCTTACTAATCGCTCGCGATGAGTACCCCGAACTGCCGGTAGCCGATTATTTGGCCCGTCTGGATGAACACGCTCGGCGCCTGGCCGAGGTGATGAATTCGCCGATTAGCGGTGACGAACCCCTGCGCCGAGTTGCCGCGCTGAATCGCTACCTGTTCGATGAGGCCGGATTCGTCGGTGAGGAGTTGGACTACTACGATCCGCGCAACAGCTATATCAATGAAGTGTTGGATCGGCGTCGCGGAATTCCGATCAGCCTGTCGGTGATCTATCTGCATCTGGCACGCGGCTTGGACTTGGCTGCCGAAGGCGTATCTTTCCCCGGCCATTTTCTGGTTCGGATGCCGGTTGAGGACGGCATCTTGGTGCTCGACCCGTACCACCGCGGGAGGTCACTGGGCACGGAAGAGCTGCGCCAGCGTGCCTGGGGCGCACAGACGGGTGAACGGCCCGACGATGAGGCGCTGATTGACCTGCTAGAGCCCACGCACAATCGCGGAATTTTGGTCC
>QIMA01000464.1 GCA_003233535.1 Rhodanobacteraceae bacterium | reverse complement strand
GAACGCGCGCACCATCCCTTCGTCGCCAGACAGGTGGGCCATGATGCGCAGCTCGATCTGCGAATAGTCGGCCGAAAGCACGGTCCAGCCGTCCGGGGCGATGAAGGCCTGGCGGATCTTGCGGCCTTGTTCGGTGCGAATTGGGATGTTCTGCAGATTAGGATCTGACGAGGACAAACGCCCGGTGTTGGCCACGGCCTGGTGGTAGCTGGTGTGAATGCGGCCGGTGTCTGGATTGATCTGCATGGGCAGCTTGTCGGAATAGGTGCTCTTGAGCTTGGCCAGCGTGCGGTATTCGAGAATGATCCGCGGCAGCGCGTGTTGCTCGGCGATCTCTTCGAGCGCGTCTTCGTTCGTCGAGGGCTTGCCGGACGGGGTCTTCTGCTTGGCTTTGAGGCCGAGCTCTTCGAAGAGAATTTTGGTCAGCTGGGTGGGTGAATCCAGATTGAAGACGCGGCCGGCCACCTCGTGGGCCTGCAGCACCAGTTCGGTCATTTGCCGACCCATTTGCCGGCTGAGTTCGCCGAGTTGGCCGGCGTCGACCAAAATGCCGTTGGACTCCATCTTGCACAGCACCGGCACCAGCGGCACTTCCATTTCGGTGTAGACGCGCTCGAGTTCGGGGATGGCTTTGATCTTGGGGCGCAGGGCTTTGTGCAAGCGCAGGGTGATGTCGGCGTCTTCGGCGGCGTATTCCACGGCCTGTTCGAGCATCACATCGGCGAAGGAAATCTGCTTTTTGCCTTTGCCGGCGACCTCTTCGTACTTAATCGTCTTGTAGCCCAGATAGAGCTTGGCCATGGCGTCCATGTTGTGGTTGCCGGCGGCCGAATCGAACACGTAGGACTCGAGCATGCTGTCCTCAGCGAAACCGCCGATCTCCAAGCCGTGGCGGGTCAATACGTGTATGTCGTACTTGCCGTGCTGGGCCAACTTGGGCGGCGATTGCGCGCTGAGCACCGGTCCGAGAACCTCGCGCACGCGTTCCCACGGCAGCTGTTCAGGAGCGCCCGGGTAGCGGTGGGTGAGCGGCAGATACCAGGCTTTCTTCGGTTCGATAGCGAAGGACAAACCGACCAGATTGGCGCGCAGCGGATTCAGACTGTCGGTTTCGCAGTCGAAGGAGATGATCTCGGCGCCGGTCAGGGTTTTTTGCAGCTCAGCTAAGTCGTCCTCAGTTAGAACGACGCTGTATTCGCCTTTGCCCTGCAGTTCTACACCAGCGGTGACCGAGGCTGCGCCCTGTTCCTCCAGGGCCTTAGGCGCGACGCCCGGAGTCGCTTCGCCAGTGTCTCCCTCTAGTTCGCGCAGCGCCTGACGGAACTCATAGTGGCGATAGAACTCGATCAGCTCCTCTTTGTTCGGCTCGCGCAGGTTCAGCTCGTTGACCCCCAGCGGCAGCTCGCAGTCGATCTTGATGGTGACCAGATCTCGTGACAGCGGCAGCGACTCCAGCGCACCGCGTAGGTTCTCGCCGATCTTGCCGCCAACCTTGTCGGCGTTGGCCATGACCCCGTCCAGCGAGTCGTACAGACCTAGCCACTTGGTCGCAGTCTTTGGCCCGCATTTGGGCACGCCGGGGACGTTGTCGACGCTGTCGCCGGTGAGTGCCAGAAAATCAATGATGCGATCGGGGCGCACGCCGAACTTGCGCTCTACGCCTTCGGCATCCAGACGCTCATTACTCATCGTGTTCCACCACAGCACGCGATCGCCAACCAGCTGAGTGAGGTCTTTGTCGCCGGTGACCAGAACAACGTCCATATTGGCCGCTTCGGCCTGTCTGGACAGCGTGCCGATCACGTCGTCGGCCTCCACGCCGGGTTCGCGCATGAGCGGTATGCCCATCGTTTCTACCAGCTTCAGGAGTGGATTGATTTGCGCGCGCAGCTCATCCGGCATCCTCGGCCGATTGGCCTTGTACTGGTCGTACATCTCGTCGCGGAACGTTGGGCCAGAAGCATCGAAGACGCAAACGATCTGCTTGGGATCTTCGTCCTTGAGCAGCTTGCGGATCATATTGCCCACGCCGACCAGGGCGCCGGTTGGCTCGCCGCCGTGGGTGGTCAGCGCCGGCAGCGCGTGGAAAGCGCGGTAAAGGAAGCTGGAGCCGTCAATGAGATAGAGTTTCTGGCGAGACATGGGCGGACACGCGCGGCGGATTAGAGCAGGCGATGCTATCAGGGCTTATGCCGATGAAGCGGCGCAGTGCGGCAATCAAAGCGCGCTGCGGATCGCTCAAGTAGCCGCGATTGTTCACCGCATGCCAGCGCCGACGGAAACCCTGGCACCTATGCGAATCGCGCTCAAACCACTTCGATATCCACCTGCGGGTATTGCGCCTTAACCTAGTCGATCACGATCGGCAGCCAGCGGTAGCAGGTGTAGCACTGGGGGCGAGTAGCAGCCGGGCGCGTTAGCCTAGTCGCGCCAACTCTTCCAACTGTGCAGCTTCGACCCCAAGCAAACCAGTCAAGGCCAGCGCTTCCGGGCTCAAACGTCCGCCCGGCGGTAGCATTAGCCAGGTCACGCAGGCGGGCAGACCGGCTTCAATCGGGCGCACCACTAAGTCGGTCTCGAGATTGGTTGATACGGCGATAGGCGCAAGAATGCCGACCCCGAGTCCGTTGCGTACATAGGTCTTGATCAGCTCGGTGTCGGCCGCCGCTAGGGCGACGCGCGGGTGTAGGCCGTGGCCGGAAAATGCGCGCTGGAACGACGAGCGCGCGTGCTGTGCGGAGCGATAGGTAACGATCGGATAACGGGCCAGCTCGGCCATGCTCAGCGGCTGCTGCAAGCGCTCGCCGCCATCGTCGTTCAGCGGGTGCTCGCGCGGCAGCAGCGCAACGCGACGCCAGCGTTCTAACGGCAGCGCCAGCGCTTCCGGAGGGCTATCGACGGTAGTCGAACTGATCGCCAGATCAATGCTGCCACGGCGCAGCGCCTCCACCGATTCGCCGGTGTCGAGCAGCTGCAATTCGATGGCCAAATCACGCACCTGCTTCTCCAGCGCGGCCAGAGGTTGCGGCAGCAGATAGCGGGCCGCGCTGGGCGAGGCGCCAATTGCCAGATGGTTGCCGGAGTCGCCCGCCGCGGTGCGGGCAACGGCACGCAGCGCCTGTGCACCGTCGACCACCTGACGGGCCTGCTCGAGCAGCTTGCGGCCAGGTTCGGTGAGTGCGTCCAGACTCTTGCCGCGGCGCCTAAACAGAGCGAACCCGAAAGCGCCTTCCAGCTGCTTGAGCTGTTTAGAAATGCCCGGCTGGGTGCCGTGAACCTTTTCCGCAGCTAGGGTGATGTTCAGTCCGGCATCGACCACTGCAACGAAATACTGGAGTTGGCGGAGCGTCATCGCTGTGCCTTTAGTGTGCTGAGTGCTAACAGTAGCCGTCTAGACGTACAGACGTCTATATTCCTTATTGCTATATCTAGCGCGTTCAGATCATTTCCGCCGCGTGATCTGTTTCGACAAGCTGGGGCCACGACGGTTCCTTGGGCTCAGCCATGCAGCATTTCCCGCTATTTCTCGATCTACACAATCAGCCGGTCGATGTGATCGGCGGCGGCAGCGTCGCATCGCGCAAGGTCGACTTGCTGCTGCGCAGCGGTGCGCGGGTCCGCGTGATCGCCCCGGATTTGGGCGCAGAACTGCGGCCGCTGCTGGAGCAGGACCGGATCCGCTGGGTCCCCGAGGCGTTTAGCCCGGCGCTGATAGAATCGGTTCCGTTGATCATTGCAGCGACCAACGACCGGGGCGTGAACGCGGCCGTGGCCGTGGCCGCTAAGGAGCGCGGCATTCTGGTCAACGCGGTGGATCAGCCCGATGCGGGCAACGTCATCGTGCCGGCGATAATCAGTCGCGGCGGCCTGACTGTGGCCATCAGCAGCGGCGGTCAAGCGCCGGTGCTGGCGCGCCGACTGCGAGCGCGGATCGAGTCGGTGTTGCCCACTGGCTTGGGTGAGTTGCTAGAACTGCTGGCTCGCTACCGAGCGCAGATTCGCCAGCGCTACGCCGATGTAGCTCAGCGCCGGCGCTGGTATGACGGCATGCTCGATGGCGAAATACCGCAGCTCATAGAATCTGGACAGCACGACTTGGCCGAGCAGAAGCTGGTTGATTCGCTTGCCGCCGAATCGATAGCCGCTGAAGGCAGCGTTGCGCTGGTCGGTGCGGGCCCCGGCGACCCCGGACTGCTGACCATCGCCGCCCTGCGCGAACTGCAAAGCGCCGATGTGATCGTTTACGACCAGCTGGTATCTGCTGAGGTGTTGGACCTGGCTCGCCGCGACGCCGAACGAATCTGCGTCGGTAAGCAAGCGGGCGGGCATTCGGTGGCGCAGCAGGAGATTGAGGGACTGCTGCTGAAGCTCGCGGGCAAAGGCCTGCAGGTAGTCAGGCTCAAGGGCGGCGATCCGCTGATCTTTGCTCGCGGGGGCGAAGAGTTGAGCGCGCTGCACGAACACGGGGTCCCGTTCCGCATCGTTCCCGGAATCTCCGCGGTGCAGGCCTGCGCCGCCTACAGCGGCATTCCGCTGACTGATCGCCGGCACGCCCAGGCGCTGCGCTTGGTGACCGCGCACTGCAAGGGTTCAGTAGACGCGGTCGACTGGTCGGCCCTGGCCGGCGGCGGCGAGACCTTAGCGTTCTACATGGGCGTGCGCGAGGCGCCACGGATTCAGGCTCGGCTGATTGCTCACGGTCTCGCAGCGAACACGCCAGTAGCCTGCATCGAAAACGGTTCGCGACCGAATCAACGCGTGCTGCTGACTGAACTGGGCGAAATGGCGAGTGCGCTGCGCGCCGAAAAAGTGCGCTCGCCGGCACTGCTGATCGTTGGCGAGGTGACTCGGTACGCCAAGCAACACCATTGGTTTGGCGCAGTGCCGGTAACGCTAGCTAAGGTCGCGGCAAGTGAGCAAGAGCATCGCAGCGCGGCCTAGCGCGGGGTCCCAAAGACAATTCGAAGTGTCTCACATGGATTCTGGCCCGAGACGAAGCGTGCGCGGCTGTGACACCTTGCCGGCTTGCGACGAAGTTTATGCAATATCCGGGCTAGGGCTCAATCGCGGTCGCTCTGCACTATGCTAGACGCTGTCTGGACCGGCGGAAGCTGCGGTGAACACTGACGACATCTGGTACTACGCGCGCAGCGACGGCAGTGCCGTTGGTCCGTTCAGCCGGACCGAAATGGTCAAGCTCGCCCGCGCCGACAGCATCGATGGTGAGACGTTGGTGTGGCACAACGAAGACTACGAGTGGCGGCCGCTGGCAAAGACCCACATTGCCCTGGCAAGAAACACGATTGAAGCGACTGTAGATGAGGCCGCGGTGCCCGAGTGGCGGGTAGGTGAGCGGTTTGAGCCCATCGTTCCGCCGGAATCTGCCGAGCCGTCCGTTGCCAGTGAGGAAAAACGCAGGCGCCGCGCGGCCGTAGAGCGCAGTCGGGCGCAGCGACAGCAGGCGCGCCCGCCCCCGGCGCCAAAGCCAACTCCCACGCCAGCGCCCAGCGTGCCGCCAGCTACAGACAAGGTCGACCCAACCTCCAGTGAGCGGGTGGGCTGGGCCGTGCGTCGCTGGTGCGCGCGCTTATTCGACATCTGCACCATCGGTTTGGTCGCGCTGGCGACGCTGCTGCTGATTCTGGATCGCTTCGACGCAGGCATCGCTGGAAGTTTGATCGAGCAGCTGAGCGAGCCTTTTCTAGTCGCTCCGGCGGCGATGCTGGCGTGGATCCCGTTTGAGGCGATCGCGATCAGTCTGTTTGGCACCACGCCGGGCAAGGCAATCTGGGGAATCCGACTGGCCAGTATCGAACACAGCACCTTGGGGCCGATCAGCTCCCTCCGGCGCAGCATGGCCGTGGTCTTTCGCGGTATGTTCTTCGGCATTCCGCCGATTACGCTGCTGTCGCAGGGTTGGGCCATGATCACCCTGCTCAATCAAGGTGCCACCAGCTGGGATCGCAACAGCGGTTCGATTGTGGAGTACGCAAGCCTTGGCGGCAGGCGCATCATGATCGGCTTGGTCTTGCTGGTGGCGGCTGTTGCGGGCGTCATCGACGGTGAGAGCTGGCGCGTGGTGCTCGAAGCGGTTGGCGAAGTGGCGCGAATGCTGTAGCCCGATGCTCGACTCGACCACTTATATCGCCGCTGAGCCGCCAGCACTGTTGCGGCCGTGGCTGACGGCGGAGAACGGATTGCAGTGGCGCACCGAGTCCGGGCCCGATTTGCCCAGTCCGGAACCCGTCGTGGAAGCGGTCAGCGGCAACGGATTGCTCGCTGAATCGCCGCGCCAATTCCAGATCAGCTTTGCCGACGCAGGCGTGGATTTGCGCCTAGACGGGGGCTTCCAAGCGTACATCAATCGATCTGGCGACACGGTGCGCTTGATCGACGTGGCCGATGCCGGGCTGGATGCACTGCTGGGTCCGCCACTGATTCTGGCGCTAGCCTTGCGCGGCATTCATTGCTTACACGCCTCGGCAGCGATTTCCCCCAGCGGCCTGGGCGTCGCCTTCAGCGCGCCTTCGGGCACCGGTAAATCGACCCTGGCCAGAGCCGCTGCAGCGCGCGGTTGGCAGCGACTCAGCGACGATCTGTGCCCGCTTCGCGGCACCGCACAAATCCTGCCGCGCTTTCCGCAGCTAAAGCTCGGCCCGCATGCCAGCATGCTGCCCGCGTCCGTGGACCTAGCGCACTTTGTGTTGCTGCAGCGCGGCGTGCACACGCAGCTGCAGCCGTTGTCCATCACTGAACTGGCAAAGCTACTGCTGGCTGCAACCGTGGGGGCCAAGATGTACAGTGCGGCGATGCGCAAGCTACACTTCCGCTGGGCAATCGCGACTGCCAACCGCTTTGGCGCAGGGGCGGCTTGGCGTTTGAGTATTACCGATTCGGCAGCCGACC
>QIMA01000398.1 GCA_003233535.1 Rhodanobacteraceae bacterium | reverse complement strand
AAGGGTCTGAGCTACGAGATAGGCGGTCGCACGCTGGTGCATGATTTAGATTTGGTCATCCAGCGTGGTGATCGTATCGGTTTGATCGGCCCCAATGGGTCCGGCAAAACCACGCTGATTCGCTTGCTGCTGGGCGAGTTAGAACCGACTGCCGGTGTCGTAGAGCAGGGCTCAAAGCTGCAAATTGCCTACTTTGATCAATACCGCGCGCAGCTCGACGAGAGTCTAAACGCGCTCGAGAATGTCGCTGAGGGCCGTGAGTTCATCGAGATCGGTGACCGTCGGGTGCACGTGATGGGCTATCTGCAGGATTTCTTGTTTACCCCGGATCGGGCTAGGGCGCCGATCACCAAGCTTTCGGGAGGCGAGCGCAATCGGCTGCTGATTGCTAAGCAGCTAACCAGACCCGCAAACCTCCTGGTCTTGGATGAACCCACCAACGATCTGGATGTGGAGACCTTGGAACTGCTGGAGGATTTGTTTACCGAGTACAAGGGCACGGTACTGCTGGTCTCGCATGATCGAGAGTTTTTGGACAACGTAGTGACCAGCACCTTGGTGCTCGAGGGCGACGGCAGGGTTTCTGAATACGTTGGTGGCTACGCTGATTGGCTGCGCCAACGGCCTAAGAAGGCGACCGCCAAGCAGGCAAAGAAAAAGACTCCAGGCGCACAGCCTGATACCGCGCCAACGCCAGTCGCTGCCAAGCCGCGCAAGCTCAGCTTCAACGATGCACGCGAGCTCGAAGCGCTTCCCGGGTTGATCGAGAAACTTGAGAACGAGCTCGCAAAGCTTGGCGCGTTAATGAACGACCCAAGTTTTTATCAGCGAGATTCCGACGCCATCGTCGTCGAACAGCAGCGATTGGCGAACACTCAGGCGGAGCTGGAACAGGCCTATGCGCGTTGGGCGGCGTTGGAGTAGCCCGAACTGTTTGGCCCTTGTAGTCGCGTTAGCGTCATTCCACTCACTTTTAATCGGCGCCGTTTAGATGATGAACCTGCAAACCAAACTGCCCAAGGTGGGTACCACCATCTTCAGCGTAATGAGCCAACTCGCTGCAGAGCATGGCGCGATTAATTTAGGTCAGGGATTTCCAGATTTTGAGGGTCCACAGGCGCTGAAGGATGCCCTGACTAGGGCCATGAATGCCGGTTGCAACCAGTACGCCCCGGCGCCCGGAATACCGCAGTTGCGTGAGCAAATTGCGCTGAAAACTGAGCGCCTGTACGGCTGTTCAGTCAACCCCGACACCGAGGTGACGGTAACCGCCGGTGCGACCGAGGCGCTGTTCGCGGCGATCGCGGCGACGGTACGCCCCGGCGATGAAGTGATCGTCTTCGATCCCAGCTACGACTCATACGAACCAGCCATCGACCTCCAGGGTGGTCGCGCCGTGCACCTAGCCTTGGTCGCTCCGAACTTTGGCTTGCCGTTTGCCGAACTGGAGGCGGCGATCAACGATCGCACGCGGATGATCATTATCAATTCGCCGCAGAATCCGACCGGCGGCGCGTTGCTGCGTGAAGATCTAGACATGCTGGCGGCGCTGATCGGTGAGCGCGATATTTACGTGCTGTCTGATGAAGTTTATGAGCACATCATTTTCGACGGCCTAGAGCATGCGACGGTGCTCAGCCACCCGCAGCTCGCTCCGCGCAGTTTTGCGATCTCCAGCTTCGGCAAGACCTATCACATCACCGGCTGGAAGGTGGGCTACTGCATCGCGCCAGCCGCGCTAACAGCGGAATTTCGCAAAGTGCACCAGTACCTCACCTTCTGCTGTTTCCACCCGGCGCAGGTGGCGCTGGCTGAATTCATGGCCTCCGATCAGCAGCACTATTTGGACTTGCCTGCCTTCTATCAGGCGAAACGAGATCTGTTCGCCAACGCGCTGCAAGGCAGCCGCTTCAAAATCATGCCGGTTCGCGGATCTTACTTTCAGGTCGTCGATTATTCGGCGATCTCTGATCAGGACGATATGAGCTTTTGCCGCTGGTTGACGACCGAGCACCAGATCGCCGCGATTCCTCTTTCGCCCTTCTGCGAGACTCCGCCAGCAGGGCGCTACGCGCGCCTGTGCTTCGCTAAGCAGGATGAGACGCTGCTTGAGGCGGCCGGGCGGCTTTGTCGGGTTTAGATTGGACGCGAAGACGTTTTAGGTCTTAGGTTAAAAACCAAAGCGCGCCCAAGATACACGCCGCGCAATCTGGACTGTCACGCCGTTCGGAGCGTTGGCAGACAGGTTACGTTACGCTGCGGTTTCAGCGAAGCTAGAAAATAGAAGACGCCGCCGAAAGGGGTGATCCAGTCAAATCTCAGAATTAGGACTACAACCGAAACTCGACACTGTGCCTGGTACCAACTGAACGTGACGACGGTGCGCTTGAGGCTGAAGGGCAAGAGTCGAATACTTCGGTTTCGCCGGCCCAGCACGGGAATGTCACGCTCTCGGCGCTGGCGAAAAGCTGCTGTTTTATGGGTGCCGAACTGCTTCGGCGGTCTCAAGAATCAAGTCCAACCATTTTTTGCTATTATGGAGCGCAGCGGAATGCAAAAAATGGCTGGACTTAGAATTGTCGGCTGCAACCTTTTGTTAGGTGTTATTATAACGATAAACCACGGAGCAAATAATGCCAGTAATTTCGATGTTTTATGGTATAATAATAAGACTATTTTACTTTGATAATCAGCAACATCACTGCCCTCATATTCACGTACATTATCAGGATGAGTCCGCTGTAATTGAAATCCCTTCTGGAAAAGTACTTGAGGGAAAGCTAAAAAGCAGCAAGATGAAGTTGGTACAAGCATGGATTGAAATTCACCAAGACGAGCTAATGGCTGACTGGGAGCTAGCCGTTAATGGTGATGAAATATTCAAAATAGACCCTCTAAAGTAGATTGCGTTATGAACCCAAGAGTACTTAATGTTGAACCAACTGAAGACTACCAATTAGTTGTAACTTTTGTAAATGGAGAAAGAAAAAAAGTTGATATTGCTCCTTACCTTGAAAAAGGCGTGTTTCGCGAGCTAAAAAAAATAAATTATTTTAAGCGTGTTGCCGTTTCCTTTGGCTCTGTTATGTGGCCAAATGAGCAGGACTTAAGTTACGATACACTTTATCTTTGCGGAAAAACACTGAACACCTAACGTTGAGCTAAGCGGCTGCCGCGCCGCAGCTTCCGGTCTTCGCGAGGAACTCTCCGGCAGTCCGTCTTGAGCGCCTGGTTATGCGATTTGGCCACGGAGTGGCCGAAATGTAGCGGCGCCGGGAATGGGTGAAAACCCAGGGAATGACGCACGTCTGCTTCGTGACCCGGTTGGGAGCTATGAAGTATTCACCGCTCAACACACATATGCAACATGTAGTTACACATTCGATATGATCCCGCGATTCCGATCTGCCGTGTTGCTAGACTGACATGAGGGGCATTGCGCGCGACTTTGCTTCGTGAAGCAGGACCATGCGTTGCTGCAAGAGGCGGAGCTAGTAAGTTGCGTCTAGGCTCAGTGCTCGAAACAGGATCCGAAGTGCCGTGCAGGTTGGTCCGTTCTATTCGTTGGGTTAGGCGCTACTCCAGGCAGCTGTATTGCGCGGGAATGGTTAGGCGTGTGAGGTTGTAATCATCGCTGCCAAGCACGGTGACGAAGCGGAATCGGCCTTGATTGCATTCAAAAAAGCGCAAGTTAAGCATGCCCCAGCTATCATCAATGACAACGGCGTTTGGATCGTAGGCTTGACCGAATTGACCACCCTCGGTGCGCAGTAGGGGGATATCGACCTCGCTGGCACCGTATTCGAATCTGGCCGATCCGGTGGCCCAAATTTGCTGGCCGTTGAGATAGTCATACCAGTACACCACCACCAGCGGTCCCTGGTCGGAGCTGGAATCGTTGGCCACTTCAACGACGAAACCGCGACGTGGATTGTCAGGGTCAAACCAAGAGCCTGTATGCAGATTCATGATCGGAAAGCCGCGGCTTTCTACGGCGCGTCGAATCAACGTGGGCCGAAACGGCAAACCGTTGGAGTTGGGGTGGCTGGGAATAGCGTTCATTTTGAGCAGCGTGCTGCGGCCCAAGATGATCTCGCCGAACACCGTGAAGTCCTCGTTGAGTGCCGCGTTCTCGACTAAGTTAATGAAGAATTGTGCTTGGCCGCTACCGACGTCCGGCGGATTGCCGTTAAGCGCCATCGAGATAGTTCCAGCCTGATGGGTCAAGCCGTTATCGCGTTCACTAGGGATCGTTGGTGCAGTTGGCTCACGGATCTGGCCTTCGCCTGTCACTATGCCTGCTTGAACCACGAAGTTTTGGATCACCCGATGGAAGACGAGGCCGTCGTAGTAGCCTTCGTTGACGTAGCTAAGGAAGTTGGCGGTGGTAATCGGGGCGTTACCCGGATCCAGTCGCAGCACGATCGGGCCGTTATCGGTGTCTAGCCAAACAATAGTTTGCTGAGCCTGGACGGTCGTCGACAGGGTCAGGAGTACGAACAGTGCGGCAATCAGTCTGAACTTCATCGGGATCCTTAGTAGTGACGCGCGATTGGCATGCGCCGAGTCTGCAGCGAGCGATCATAGCGGTGTTTTTGGGTGGCCGAGGCGGGGCGTTACAAATTCAACCGACGGAATTCGCCGATTACCCGTGCCCGCTCCCAAACTGCGTCGAAATAGCGCTGCAGTTCGGCGCAACGCAGCGGATTGTACAAGTCCGTCTCGCCATCGAAGCGATCTGCCGGGTTGCGGTACAGATAGCCCGATCTGTCGCTGCAAATAAATGCCGCGTTGTATTCCAGATCGTCCGGGTGCGGCTGGCGCATGCTGATCGGCGTTGTTAGTCGCTGTGCCAGCAAGACCAAACGGTGGCTGTCGTGAGTTGCCCGAGCGGGATCTTGCACGAGGATTCGCAGCCGCGCGCGCGGTCCGGACAGGGCGATGCGCCGGCATTGCTCAAGCAACTCGTCCTGATCGTAAAGCGGTGCTTCTAGGTCACGGCTGTAAATACACAGCCCATGACGTGCCTGCTGGGTGATCGCTAACGCGGCTTCGCGGCAACCGATTAAGCTGTCCGTCTTGACCAATTGGGACGTTTTGGGTGAATCGGCTACGCCTTGTCCGACTCGCTCAATCGGTTCCGTAGCGGGGAGCGCTAGCGACATCTTGCGATGGGCTATGCCGACTTCGATGAAATCAGTGCCCTCGGAGACAATGCCGTGGTGCTCGTAGAAGCCGATGGCACTTGCCTGCGCGTGTAGATAGATCTCAGTAAGATGGCGTTCCTTCGCTTGATCGATAAGTGCCAGCAGCATCGCGCCTCCGACGCCCTGACCGCGCCACTCGGGCAACACCGCCAAACGCCCGATCTTGCCGTCGGCAGCCAATCTGCCGGTGCCGATTGCGCTGCGATCGTCACTGCTACGCGCCACCACGTGGGCGCAGCGATCATCGGTCCCGTCCCAAACCTTGTCCCGCGCAACCTTTTGTTCGTTGACGAAAACGGTTTCGCGCAGGGGGCTAAGCACGGACTCGTCTGTGCCCCAATTGGCAGGTTCGACGTAGTAGCGGTTATCGATCATCGAATAGATCCGAAATCGGCGGGTCCGCGCATATTCTACCGGCCAGGCGTTGGCCATGGGCGATACCTACGCCACGTAATTAGCGACGCAGTTCGAGTAAGCCCTCGGCGAGGAGCTCGCGCAGCTTTGCGCGATATGCGGGATTGAGTTGCGCCCAGATCGGGTAGTCGATTCCGCTCGACAGCAGGCCGTTGATCGCCTCCTCGGCAAGTGCACTGCGGTCGCCACCTAGATACAGGTACTCAGGTTCATTGAGGCGACGTAAGGCCTTGAACCAGCGCGGAATCACTAGCACTTTGCCCCGCGCCAAGGCCTTTTCCATGGAGTTCAGCGAGGGTTTGCGTGCCTTCGCCTGGGGCTGTTGAGCTTGCCTATATTGGCTGAGAAAGCGCGCAAAGAAGTCGCCGAGTTGATCGTCGGGTAACTGCTGTAGTGCCGTTAGGCTTTGGCCCAGCTGTGCGCGCAGACGATCGATATCGACTTGCTCCAAGGCCGACGGGTCAGCGCTCACGCCGCGCCCAGGGTCGGTGAAACGGGCCTCATCGCCCAAACGCTGTGCGTGTTCCTCAAGCAGAGGCCCGAGCAGTTCGGCGACAGCGGGCGCCCGCATGCCTATCGACAAGCTTAGGCACGCGTCGGTGGCGACCCCGTGATGCGGGATACCCGGCGGCAGATACAGCATATCGCCGGGGCCTAGCAGCCACTGATGCGAAGTGTTGAATTGACGCAGCAGCTTCATCGGCGTGTCATCGCGATAGCCTAGATCGGCTTTTCCACTGGCATCAATGGCCCACTGCCGGTGGCCCAGGCCCTGCAGCAAGAACACATCGTAGTGGTCGACGTGGGCGCCGACCGATCCGCCCGGCGCGGCGAAGCTGACCATGATGTCGTCGATGCGCCAGCTGGGCAAGAATTGAAAGTCGCGCAATAGCTCGGCGACATCCGGGTCCCACTTGTCGACGTCCTGAACCAGCAACGTCCAGTCTGTCTGCGGCAGGTCGGCGAAGTCCTGCTCATCCAGCGGGCCGTGGCTCAACGTCCAGCGGCCGCTGCGGCGGTGATAGCGCAGCAGACGCGACAATGCTTCTTCTCGCATCGCCAGCGCGGCCAAGTCATCACCGCTCAGCGGGCACTCGAACTTTGGGTAGGCGCGCCGAATCAGCAGCGGTCTGCGCTGCCAATAGTCGCGCAAGAAATCCTCGGCCGACATGCCCAGCAACAGGCCATCGCTTGCCACCACTTCGATGGGCAGCTTAGCGGCCACAACTAGTGTCCTGTCAACGGTCTAATGACGGGTTCAGCGCCCATGGTTCTCCTGATTGGCATGGGGTGTTTCGCCGCAAGGCGCGTCGCGCAGGCAATGGCCGTAGTCCTTGTCAAGCGGCGCAACGCCGCGGCGGG
>QIMA01000036.1 GCA_003233535.1 Rhodanobacteraceae bacterium | reverse complement strand
AGCAAGGACCTCAACGGTGACTGGCAGCCTGATGGCGGACGGATCTTGCGCGACGCGCAGGGGCAACCCACGGGTGTATTCATTGATGCAGCCATCGCGCTGATCGCTAAGCAGATCCCGCAGCCAAGCAAGAACGAGTTGCGCCAGGCTTTTCGCGCCGCAATGACGTACGCCGCGGCGAAAGGCTTGACTGGGGTTCACGATATGGGGGTTTCGTTGGCCCAGTTTGAAATTTTGCGCGAGCTAGACCGAACCGAGGGCTTACCCATTCGGGTCTACGCGCACGCCAACGGTGATGCGGCGGCACTGCAGGCACTGTGTGGATTGGGCCCGGTCGGCGCTCCCGGGGACCGCCTGCAGCTGCGTGCGGTGAAGATGTACGTCGACGGTGCGCTGGGCAGTCGAGGCGCACGTTTGCTTGACGATTACAGCGACGAACCGGGTCATCGCGGTCTGTGGTTGACTGAGCCGGCGCGCTTTGAACAGCTGGTGCGTCGGGCATCTGAGTGTGGACTGCAAATTGCGACCCACGCGATCGGTGACGGCGCCAATCAAATGGTTCTAGACACCTACGCAAAAGTGAAAGGCGACGACTTGGCGGCGGCGCGGTGGCGCATCGAGCATGCTCAGATCGTCGACCCTGCTGATTTGTCGCGGTTCGCACAGCTGGGCGTGATTGCGTCTATGCAGCCTACCCATGCAACCAGTGATATGCCCTGGGTGCCGGCACGACTGGGATCAGATCGGATCAGAGGTGCTTATGCTTGGAAATCGCTGCTAGACAGCGGTGCGCATCTGGCCTTTGGCTCCGACTTTCCGGTGGAGCGCGTTTCGCCGCTGCTCGGACTGTACGCGGCAATCAGTCGGCAGGATCTAACCCAGCAGCCAGCAGGTGGCTGGTTGCCGCAGCAACGCGTGTCGCTGCCAGAGGCCATTGCGGCATACAGTGCTGGAGCAGCCTATGCCAGCTACGAGGAGGGTCAGCTGGGCCGTTTAAGTCCGGGCTTTCAGGCTGATTTCGTGGTCTTTGGCAGCGATCCATTCGCATCCCAGGCCCGCGAAGTTGTGGACCTGCTAGTGCTGCAGACCTGGGTCAGTGCGAAACAGGTTCATGCGCAACCCTAATCGACCGAGATGGCCGACTCCGGATTTGGGAGTCGGCCATGATCGCCCTAGCCCGGAATTTCATAAACTTCACGTGCCCTCGCTAGGCCCTTGATCGCCCAACGGTTTTTCCTCAGTCGGGTGTATGAACCACTACACCGCTCCTTTTCTTGAAAAAACACTGTGAAAAATCACTGGCCTACCAATGTCCTGCGCGATCATCGCGCGAGTTCATGAAACATCCGGGCTAGCTGTCGCGCAGCTCGCGACGCAAGATTTTGCCGACGTTGCTCTTCGGTAAATCGTCGCGGAACTCAATGATTCTTGGCTGCTTGTAGCCAGTGAGGTGCTCCTTGCAGTAGGCCTTGACCTGCTCTTTGGTCAAATTGGGGTCCTTCTTGACGATGACCACCTTGACGGCTTCGCCGCTCTTGTCGTCCGGGACCCCAACAGCAGCCAGTTCCAGCACACCGTCCATACTAGCGATCACCCCTTCAATCTCGTTGGGATAAACGTTGAATCCCGACACCAAGATCATGTCCTTCTTGCGATCAACGATATAAAAATAACCGCGTTCATCCATGCGGCCGATGTCGCCGGTACGCAGCCAGCCATCAGCCGAGATGCATTCGGCCGTTTCTTCGGGCCGCTGCCAGTAGCCGCGCATCACCTGCGGACCGCGTATGCACAGCTCGCCAACTTCTCCCTGCGCCATCATATTGCCGTCATCGTCCTGCACGCACAGCTCAGTTGACGGTGCCGGCATGCCGATCGATCCGGTGTACACCTTGGTATCAGGCCGGTTCATGGTGGCCACCGGTGAGCTCTCGGTCATTCCGTAGCCTTCAAACAGCGCGCAGCCGGTGACTTTCTGCCAGTGTTCGGCCACAGCCCGCTGCACGGCCATGCCGCCGCCCATCGAGAGCTTGAGCTGACTGAACTCCAACTCGTTGAAGCCGTCAGTGTTAAGTAGCCCGTTAAACAGCGTGTTCACGCCGGTAATGATGGTGAATCGGTGTTTGCCGAGTTCCTTGACGAAGCCGGCCATGTCGCGCGGATCGGCGATCAATACGTTCATCCCGCCCACATTCATGAAAACTAAGCAGTTACAGGTCAACGCGAAGATGTGATAAAGCGGCAGGGCGGTGATGATGATTTCTTCGCCTGGTTTGACCGTCGGTCCAAAGAAAGCCGAGACCTGCATCATGTTGGCGACCATATTGCGATGGGTCAGCATCGCGCCTTTGGATACGCCCGTGGTCCCGCCCGTGTACTGCAAGAACGCGATGTCATCAGCGCCGATCGCCGTCTTTGGCAGGTTGCCCTCCGCGCCATCGCGCAGCACATCGCTGAATAAGCGATGGCCGGGCATGTTGAATTTGGGGATGTCCTTGCGCACGTACTTGAGGACGAAATTGACCAGCAACGACTTCGGGAAGCCCAGCATGTCGCCCACGCTAGTAATGATCACGTGTTCGATGCCGACGTCAGCGCTCACGCTTTCTAGCGTGGGAACGAACTTGTCCAAGACCACGATAGCTTTCGCGCCTGAATCGTTGAGTTGGTGCTTTAGTTCACGCGCGGTGTACATCGGGTTGGTGTTCACTACGGTGAGTCCAGCCCGCAGAATGCCGAACAGCGCGATTGGATATTGCAGCAAATTGGGCATCATCAACGCGACTCGATCGCCTTTGACGAGCCCCATTCGATTGCGCAATGAGCAGGCAAATCGCAGGCTCAATCGGTCTAGTTCAGCGTAGGTGAGCAGCTTGCCCATACTCGAAAAGGCGGGCTTGTCGGCAAAGTCACGACAGGCTTGTTCAAACATGGCGGCGACAGACGCAAACGCATTCGTGTCAATCTCAGCCGGCGCGGTTTCCGGATAGTTGGCAAGCCAGATATGGTCCTTGCTGGTGCTCATGTGTACCCCTTGAAGTCGATGCGATGGACAACGCTTACCCCGATTGGAACACAGACGCGAAAAATCTGGCAATGAGGAGTGATAAATGGCGAAAAAATTCACTTGGAAGCGCTGCCTGGCGAGCTTGCTATTGGTCACTGCGCTGGCCTGCGCAGGCTGTGCCGGTGATCCTGATCAACAAGCACTGGAAGCGACTATCGCGGCTGCGCAGAGCGCTGCGGAGGAAGGGCAGATGGGTGAAGTCATGGCGATAGTCGCCGATGACTTCGCCGGACAAGGGGGTAGCTATGATCGACTGCTGCTCAGACGTATGTTGCTGGGCGTACGTTTGCGTCATAGCGATGTGGGAGTTAGCCGCGCGTCGACCGAGATCGAGGTTGATCAGGGGTTTGCGACAGTCAAGATGAAGCTGTTGATAACCGGGGGCAGCGGCGGGGTGTTGCCCGAGGCGGGCCGCCTGATGAACCTGGAAACCCGCTGGCGCGTGGAGGGAGGTGAGTGGCGATTGACCGCCGCACAGTGGGATTCCCTGGGCGGCATTTAGGGGTCCCAACACGAGCCCGGAATTTCATAAACTTCACGCACCCTCGTTAGGCCCTTGATCGCCCAGCGATTTTTCTCAGTCGGGTGTATGAACCACTACACCGCTCGTTTTTTTGAAAAACCACTGTGAAAAAGCACTGGCCTACCAATGTCCTGCGTGATCATCGCGCGAGTTCATGAAATATCCGGGCTAGTGTGCCTGAAGCTTAATCAATCGCGCCGGGGTTAGCCGCTTGCCCGATCTTGAACTACCATTGGAGGTTGCCCGCCAGGAGCGCTGTCATTGTCCTTCCCGATAATCCCATCTGAGCGACCCCCGCGATCGCGTCGAGGCCTTTCGCTGGCCCCGGCGCTGTCCTGGTTTGCTTTGCTGTTTGGGTTCTCTGTCTTGACAGCGAGCGGTCTGTACTTGGGAGCCGTCACAGCGCTGCGGGCTGCCGTTGGCGTCGACTATGAAGACTACGTCTACCAGTTGGTCTTCTTAGGACATTTGTTCGCCGGTGTGCTGGTTTGTGTTCCGCTGATTTGGTTTGCTGGCGTGCACATCCGACGGGCGTGGTCGCGACTAAACCGGCAAGCCAAGCTGCTCGGTAGCAGCGTATTGGCGCTGAGCCTGATCCTGCTGATTAGCGGCCTGCTTATTACCCGTTTTGAGCAATTTGATGCAGTCTCGCCAGTAATGCGTGATCGGCTGTACTGGCTACATCTGCTCAGCGCCCTGGCCTTGTTGCCGGTGTTTTGGTGGCATCGGCGCAGCGGCCGCAGGCGCATAGATTGGCGCTTGGGAAGGCGCGTAGCGCTTGCGACCAGCCTGTTTGCGGCTGTCTTGCTGTTTGCAGGGTGGCGCTTGGCGGCGAGCTTGCCGGTCATGCAGGTGGCTGAGTCGGGCGCTGCCAATGATTTCGCACTCTCCTTAGCGAAGACGGCTGACCGTGGGTTGATTGCCCCGCAAAAGCTGATGATCGACGACTACTGTAAGGATTGCCACGCGGACACGCATCAGAGCTGGCTAGCCAGCGCGCACCGCTTTAGCTCCTTCAACAACCCGGCGTATGCGTTTTCGGTCCGCGAACTCAGACAGCAACTCGTTGACGAGGGCAACCCGTTAAGCGGCGTGATGTTCTGCGCTGCCTGCCACGATCAAGTACCGTTATTTGCGGGCTATCTGCGCGATCCCGAATACGACGACGAAAATCACCCAACGGCAACGGCTGGCGTGAATTGCCTCGGCTGTCATGCGATTACGTCCGTCGATAGCACCCGTGGCAACGGCGACTACACGATCGCTGCGCCGGCTCACTATCCGTTCGCTTTGAGCGAGAGTCCTTGGCTCGCGGGATTGAGTCGGCAGCTGGTTCGCGCCAAGCCAGCCCTGCACAAGCGCACATTCTTAAAGCCATTTCATAAAAGCGCTGAGTTTTGTTCGACCTGCCACAAGGTGTTTTTGCCTGAAGAGTTCAACGGCTACAAGTGGTTGCGTGGACAAAATCACTATGACTCGTTCTTGCTCAGCGGCGTTTCTGGTCACGGCGTTGCCTCTTTCTATTACCCGGAAAAGGCGCGTGAGAATTGTCAGTCTTGTCATATGCGGATGGACCCGGCGGAGACCGATTTGGCAGCCAATCCAAACGCTGACAGCGGTGTCTTAGCGGTACGCGATCATGCGTTCGCGGTAGCCAATACGGGCATTTGGCCACTCATGGGGATGGACGAGCCGGCCGCGGAGAAACGGCTAGCGATGCTGCAAGGCGCCTTACGCCTGGATCTGTTCGGTATTCGTGACGGGGCGAGTACAGACGCGCCTTTGCTAGCGCCCTTACGACCGCAAATGCCAACACTGCAGCCGGGTCGCTCTTATCTGCTGGAAACGGTGCTGCGGACGCTAACCGTCGGCCATACGTTTACCCAAGGCACCTCCGATTCGAACGAGATTTGGCTGCAGCTATCCGTTCGTTACAATGATCAGCTGATCTTCAGCAGCGGCGCGCTAGATGAACACGGCGCAGTGGATCCGTGGAGCCATTTCGTCAACGTGTACATGCTCGATCGCGACGGTAATCGGATTGATCGGCGTAATGCTCGTGATATTTTTGTACCCCTATACAACAACCAAATCCCACCCGGCGCGGCCGACGTCGTGCACTACCTGTTAGAGCTGCCGGAGACGCTTGAGGGCAATATCGAGATCGAGGCCAAGCTCTGGTACCGAAAGTTCGACGCAACTTTCATCCGTTACATTCGCGGTGATGATGGTCGGCCTAACGATCTGCCCATGACGTTGATCGCGAGTGATCGTGTGCGGTTGGCGGTAGGCGCCGGTGACACGGAGGTGGTTAACGCGGATTCGCCGATTCCGCAGTGGCAACGCTGGAACGACTACGGCATCGGTCTGTTGCGTAAACGTGGCGCGGGCGGGCGCAGCCAACTTCGTCAGGCTGGCGAGGCCTTCGCCAAGCTTGAACAGCTGGGCAGAGCCGAAGGCGCCTTAAACGCCGCCAGGGTCCATCTGGTCGAAGGCGAGCTGGATTTGGCGGCGGCAGCGCTCAGACGAGCCAGCGAACATCCGCAGCCTGCCTATCCTTGGTCTGTCGCTTGGTTTTCGGGTCTAGTGAGCCTGCAGCGCGGAGAGTTTGAGCAGGCCCTGACCAATTTCATGGCCTTGGCCAATACCGATTTTGCGGAAGCGCGAGTTCGCGGTTTTGATTTCTCTAAGGACTACAGGCTGCTCAACGAGATTGGTCAGACGCGCTATGAGTTGGCCCGTCAAAGGCGCTCGCGCGCGGATGCTGCCAGCTACGAACAGCAGCTGCGCGAGGCCGCCAGTTGGTATGAACGAACGATAGCGCTGGATGCGGAGAATGCCGTGGCGAACTTCAATTTGGCGCAAATCTATCAGCAGCTCGGTGACCCTGAGCGGATGCAGCAGCACCGCCAAATGCACGAGATGGTAAAGCCAGACGAGAATGCGATAGAAAGGGCGGTAAGCCGCCATAGAGCGAGCAATCCTGCGGCAGATCACGCGGCTGAAGCGGTAGTGATCTACACCTTGCATCCATCTGCGAGCTCACGCGATCGATCCGAAGGCCAACCGGTGGGCTTGAAATAGAGCGCAACGTTGTTCGCACCCGATTGCGGGAATCGACAGCCGATAAGTGGGCGCAACAGGGGTAAACTACGGGTCTAGCAGCGCTAATGTCAGCGCCGCTTAATTCGGCCGCAGGCGCGGCTGTGAAAGGGTCGTTTGGTTAATGAGTGCAGGAAAGTGGATCGGGCTAGTGCTGCTAGCCGGCTTGGCGTATCTGGGCTGGCAGCGACTGGTTACACAAGACGCTATCGAGAACGATCCGCTGCCCCTCCCGGCCGCGAGCATCCGCAACGCAGATCAAGCACCGCCCGCGGCAGCCTTCGTTGATATTGCGGCGCAGGCTGGGATCACTTTT
>QIMA01000135.1 GCA_003233535.1 Rhodanobacteraceae bacterium | reverse complement strand
GCTGGCGCGATGATCTCGGTGAACCGGCAGGGCTAATTGGCATCGTGTTGGACGTCACTGAACGACGGCGCATCGAGGATCGTTTGCGGCTCTCGACGGCGGTCATTGAGGCGACGCGAGATGGCGTGCTGGTAACCGACCTCGAGCCACGCATGGTCAGCGCCAATCGCGCTTTCAGTGAGATTACCGGCTATGAGGAAGCGGAAGTTGATGGGCGCGACCCCAGAATTCTGGATTCCGGACGCCACAACGGCGAGTTCTATCAGCGACTGGCAAGCACCGTCTTGGAGACTGGTCAATGGCAGGGCGAGCTCTGGATTCGCTGCAAGAACGGTGCGCTTAGACCGCTGTGGGCGACGATCAATACCGTTTCCGATGCCTATGATAAAGCGACGCACTATGTTGCGGTACTCACAGACGTTTCCCGCCTGAAGCAAACTGAGGATCGCCTTCAGCACCTCGCTCACTATGATCCGCTGACCGACTTGCCCAATCGATTGTTGGTGCAATCGCGGCTGGACCATTTGCTCACTCGCGCCGGTGCTGGTGATCGAATGGCCCTGTTGTTCGTTGATGTTGATGGGTTCAAAATGGTCAATGACGGCCTCGGTCACTCCGCTGGTGACCACCTGTTAACCAGCATCGCCAAACGTTTCGATGCCCAACTCGGCGAGCGGCAGACGCTGGCTCATTTAGGCGGTGACGAATTCTTGCTGTTGCTGGAGGCTATCGAGTCGGCAGGCGAGGCGGCGCTCGCGGCGCAGAATCTGCTGCAGGTATTTGATCAGCCCTTCGCACTGCCGGGCGAGGAGGAGGTGTATGCCAATGCCAGCGTCGGCATCGCGCTATTCCCTGCTGACGGGCGCAGTTCTGATGAATTGATTCGCAATGCGGACGCCGCGATGTATCAGGCCAAGGCCAGCGGTCGCAGCACCTATCAGTTCTACACCTCGGCGCTGACCCGCAGCGCCAATGACCGCTTGGCTCTGCATGGGCGATTGCGTCGGGCTTTGGTCAATCAGGAGTTCTGTCTGCACTATCAGCCGGTGATTGACGTTGTCAGTAACCGCTTAGTCGGGCTTGAAGCGCTATTGCGCTGGTATCCGCCAGACGAAGACATGGTCTTACCCGGTGAGTTTATTCAGGTAGCCGAGGAAACTGGTCTTATCTTGGCGTTGGGCGATTGGGTGTTGCGCGAAGCCTGCCAGCAGTTGGCGAAGTGGCGCGCCGAGGGTATGCCGCCGGTCAAATTGGCGGTCAATTTGTCCGCCCGACAGCTGCAGCAGCCCGGCATTGTTTGGCAACTGCAGGATGCACTGGAGGAGGCGCAGCTACCGGCCGAGGCGCTGGAATTGGAACTGACCGAAAGCACCCTCATGGAGCAGGGCGAACAGGTCGTCGATACGCTGACTGCATTGCGCGCGCTTGGCGTGAGTTTGGCAATCGACGACTTCGGCACCGGCTACTCATCGCTCGCTTATCTCAAACACTTCCCGGTGCAGACGCTAAAAATCGACCGCAGTTTTGTCAGCGACCTGGGCAGCCAGTCCGATGACGGAGAGATCGCGGCAGCCATTATCGCTTTGGGCCGTAGCCTGCACCTCTCAGTCGTAGCCGAGGGCGTCGAGTGCCAGGAGCAACTGGACTTCTTGCGCCGCCACGGCTGCCATGCGTATCAAGGCTTCATGGTCAGCAAGGCGCTCGATGCTAACGCCTTGCAACGCTGGCTTGCGGATCGGTCTGCCTAATGTGGCGTCGTATAAGTAACTCGAACTGTTTCCGCTCACTTATGCGACACCACACTCGGCGCTGCCCGAAAATCGCCACAACTGAGCGGAAACTTTGCACGGATTGAACAGGTCCTTTACCCCGCTTGAGCGCAAACTGCGCAGGCAATAAATCAACTGGGAGGGAAGGATGCAAATCGATTTGCTTAGCCGAACCGGAGTTGAAGATCACGATCAGTACGGCTTCGTTCAGCGCCAAAGTCGCTTGCTGCTCGACCGTTTCAAACAACGGGTGCGTTCGCTCAAAGTGCGAATTGCCGACGACAATGGGCCAAAGGGTGGCCGCGATCAGCACTGCTTGGTGACCGTGGAACTGGTTGACGGGCGCCGGGTGCGGGCCGCTGCGCGAGCCGTTGCAGTCGGCGACGCAATAGACCAAGCGCTGCGCAAGCTCGCTCGCCTGCTTGCCGACCAGACCAAGCGCAGCGTGGCTTTGCGCCGACGATTGCATCCGACGTCAGGCTAGCCCGGATATTTCATAAACTTCACGCGCCCTCGCTAGGCCTTTGATCGCCCAGCGACAATTCTCAGTCGGGTGTATGAACCACTACACCGCTCCCTTTTCTTGAAAAAAACACTGTGAAAAACCACTGGGCAATCAATGTCCTGCGCGATCATCGCGCGAGTTCATGAAATATCCGGGCTAGCTGGACGCGGTCGCTGCTGCGTCACAGTATTCGAACCTATTGCTGGGGCCGCTGCAGGCGATGATGCTTGCCGGCTTCGTACGGTCCGAATTCGGTGATTTCGCCGTCACGCCAGTACACCAAGATGGTCTCGATCCGCTGAGCCGAACCGATGCCGAAGTGGGCGCGTGGAGCGCTAGCTGAAGCGTAACTATTGCCGTTTGTAAGGTAGCGCCATTGATCACTTGCACCGCGCAACAGGAGCTTGGCCCCCAATGCATCCGTTCCGTCGCGTTCCTTCACTGCAAAACTTATGCCGTGGCCGGATGAGGCGACATTGAGCAGCACGGAGGGCGCTGCGTCGCGATTGGCAACGATGACATCGATGTCGATGTCGCCGTCGATGTCGCCGAAAGCGGCGCCGCGTCCGCTCGCGACCGTGTTCTGGTCTAACTCGAGCGCCTCGAACTTTCCTGCAGATACGCCGCGAAACACCAGATCCGGTTCTGCATAGGGATCGTTACCGTGCAGCGGCACAGCACGCACCACGCGGCCGTTGGCGATGTACAGGTCAAGTCGTCCATCCTGGTTGAAATCGACTACGCCGATGCCGAACCCGGTATAGGGGACGCTGGGAGCGCCTACTCCGGCAATTGCACTGATGTCTTCGAATACGCCCGGTAGCTCGATGTCGAGCTGATTGGCGTAGAGCGTATTACTCTCTCCGCGCAGATGTGTGACCAGCAGATCTGGATCGGAATCGCCGTCTATGTCCTCGGCAACCACGCCCATTCCTGCCTCGGCCTGGCCCGCGCGATTGAAGGCCGTGCCGGCCAACAGCGCGTGATCGACGAAGTTACCCTGACCATCGCCGATCCACAGATGATTTGCCATCTGATCGTTGGCAACATACACGTCGACATGGCCGTCGTTGTTGAAATCGGCGCTTACGGCGCCGAGGCCGTTGCCGGTAGTCGAGGCAATTCCGGCCTGAATGGTGACATCAACGAAGCGCCCGTCGCCCTGATTAAGGAATAAGGCATCGGTTGCCGGCGCCCGATAATTTGCGGGTCCGCAGTACTCACGCTCATTGTCGATCGCGCGGCAGACAACTTCCCCCTCTGCGGTCCAGTTCAGATAGTTGACCACGAATAAATCGAGGTCGTGGTCGCCATCGGCATCAAAGAATGTGCTGCTCACACTCCAGCCTGGATGAGCAGTGCCGGACTCGGTGGAGAAGTTTACGAAGGAGCCGTCGCCGCGGTTTAGGTAGAGGACATTGGCGCCAACGTTGGTGACATACAGGTCGATGTCACCGTCGGCGTCGACGTCAGCGCAGTTAGCGCCCATCCCGTAGCCCCGGTCTCCGGTTCCTGAATATTCAGTTGTATCGCTGAAATGAC
The DNA here is from genome assembly GCA_003233535.1 of Rhodanobacteraceae bacterium. GTDB lineage: Bacteria > Pseudomonadota > Gammaproteobacteria > Xanthomonadales > SZUA-5 > SZUA-5. Next base: position 3,204 of record QIMA01000135.1, on the reverse strand, counting down.
CGCTTCCGTCGTTGCTGTATAAACGATTGCTCGGTTGTGTCTGGCGATCGGCTCTCGGATCCAACGAACCAGACTGAACTAGGTAGAGATCGAGGTCCCCGTCATTATCGAAATCGCACAGCGCTACCCCCGAACCCATACTCTCAGGGTAAAAATACTGACCATTCGGCGCGCCGGTGTCGTGGACGAAATCGATTCCAGAAGCGGCTCCAACGGACTCGAACCAGCGTTTCGGGATTGCCGGAATAGTTGACACTTCGATGCCGCTGTTGGAGCTTTGCTCGTCCGGCTGACATCCAGCTAAGAGCACGGCAATCGCGGCCAGTACCGGAACCGTCGATCTTTTCATGGCTGCTCAATCGCGCTGAGTCGAGACTGCAATGAAGCCACGCCAGGGTGCGTAGGTGCGATCTTGCGAGCCTTCGCTAGTTCCTTGCGGACCAGTGCGGTATTGCCCTGACGGAAAGCAACCTCGCTCAGCCCTAAATGGCCCCAGGGTGCGTTTGGATCAGAAACGGTCAGACCCTCAAACAGCTGTTGGGCCTGATCCAACTGGCCGGCATTGAGTTTCAAGAATGCCAATTCTCGCTCGGCCCCCTCTTCATAGGGGTCCAATACTAGCGATCTTTGCAAGCTGCTCATGGCCTCGTCCAAATTGCTGGTGCCGCTGCCTCCCATCAGTGCCTTGGCTCGCAAGTGGTGTGCGCGAGCACTGTTCGGCTGGATCTCAATGGCCAGATTAGCGTGTGATAGCGCCGCCTGTGAATTTCCCATTGCACCGTAGCAACTGGCCAAGTTGAGCCGCGTATCGAGATGCTGTGAATCATGCGCCAGCGCTGGAGCTAAGGCTAGGCACGCTTCCCGCGGCTGATTCTGCGCGATTTGGGCAACTGCCAGCACATTCAGAGCATCGATGTTTTCTGGTTCCCAGCTGAGGACTTTCTGCGCTAGGTTGGTCGCTCGTTGGAATTGCGATTCGGCGGCCGCCCGGCGCGCATATTCCAGTGCAACGGCGGGTGTGTGTGCCAACCGCCACGTCTCGGTTTCCCATCGATCAACGACAAAGCTGGGCACCGAGCCGGCGCCTCTGGCGAGGGAAGATCGCGCCAGTTCGGTCTTTCCTTGGCCACGGTAAGCGAGGCCTAGCGCGTAATGGGCACGCCTGTCGCTTGGCGCGCTGCTCAGTGCGTGGCGTGCGGCACTCGCGGCAGACTCAAAATTCTTCTCAGCCAGTCGTACCTGCGCTAAGCCTATGTGACCGTTCGGATGGTTGGGCGTGATTTCTACCAGGGTCGCATAAGCATCCTCGGCGCCGCCGAGGTCCCCTCGCTTGAGGCGTAAGTTGCCCAGTCGATCAAGATTGGGGGGATAGCGCGGAAAGTCCTCGGCGATGCGTTCGTGCAGACCTGCGGCGCGATCGGCATCACCGCGTCGTTGTTCTGCGAGCGCCCAGTGGAACCATGGCTGCGGTTTACTGGGGTCAATCACCGTTGCGGCTTGAAATCCGCTAATCGCATGATCCCAAAACTCGTGGGCCGCGTAGGTTCGCGCCAGCTCTGTTTGCTTGCGGTAATCGCTGGGATCTGCCGTCGCGCTTTTATGCAGTCCGGACACGTACTGCTGCAATGATTCGGGCATCCCATCTGGCAGGGGTAGTACCGGCGCTGGCGCTTGCCCGCATGCCGTGAGTAGCAGCCAGATGAACGCCGAGATCGCCAGCCTCAAAAGGGGCGTGCGGCTTGGTCTAGCGGTTATTGCCATGTGTGGTTCCTGATGCGCTATGGTGCAAGTGTACGCAGGCTAGTGCCGACAGATAATGGAATTGTCGGTATTAGAAAACACCCCGCATCGGTGGCGACACCGTAGTAAGGAGTTCTTGATGACGCTTTGCCCCCTGGCTCTAACCGTAGGCTGCAAGAAGTGTCCGATCTTCAGCGTGTGCCCACTGAAAGGCGTGATTGGCGATCAGGGCGATGCGGCGAAAGCTGATCAGTCCGATGGAAAGGCGAAGAAAAACTCGTCAGACTGAGCGAGCGCCCCCGTTCAGTGCCTCTAAGAATGCTTCCCCGTATCGCTCCAGCTTCACGGCGCCTACGCCGGGCACTTGCGCCATTTGATCAAGGTCCGTAGGGCACTGCTCGGCCATGATTTGCAGCGTACTGTCGTGAAATATCACATAAGCCGGGACGCCTTGCTCGCGCGCTAGATTGGCGCGTTCGGCGCGGACCGCTTCCCACCGCTCCAAGGCGGCACCGCTGAGGTTGAGTTCGGTGCGCACGCTTTTGGTTTTGCTGGCGCGGACGGGCGCTTGCTCTTTGCGTAGCTGCAGCGTTTGTTCGCCGCGCAGCACGGGTCTGGCCGTGGGGCTCAGGCGCAAGCCGCCCATGCCTTCCTCATCCGGATCGAGCAGACTCAAACAGACCAACTGGCGGAACAGGCCGCGCCAACTGCGCTCATCCAAGTCGCTACCAATGCCGAAGGTCGAAAGCTGGTCGTGGGCGTTGGCGCGAATCCGTTCATCATCGGCACCACGCAGAACTTTGACCAGATACTGCGCGCCGAATCGCTGGCCGGTTCGATAGACCGTCGATAGTGCCTTTTGCGCTGCCTCGGTGGCGTCCCAGGTCTCCGGCGGCTGTAGGCAGTTGTCGCAGTTGCCGCAGTCCTTGGGATAGTCCTCACCGAACGCGCCAAGCAACAAGCGTCGCCGGCAGGTGATGCTCTCGGCATAAGCTAGAAGTTGATCCAGTTTCCCTCGTTCTAAGCGCTTGCGCTGCTCGCCTGCGTCAGATTGGTCGATCCAGCGGCGTTGCTGGATGACATCGGCGAGCCCCCAAATCATGCACACCTCGGCGGGTAAGCCGTCGCGACCGGCGCGGCCGGTCTCCTGGTAGTAGCCCTCCAAGCTGCGCGGCAGATCTAAGTGCGCCACCAATCGAACATCGGGTTTATCGATGCCCATGCCAAAGGCGATGGTGGCGACCATCACGTCGACCTCGTCATAGATGAAGCTCTGCTGGTTCTGGCGCCGTTGCTCCGCACTCATACCGGCATGGTAGGGCAGGGCGCTGATCCCCTTTTCAGTCAGCTGCGCTGCCACTTTTTCGCAGCGCTGGCGACTGCTGCAGTAGACGATGGCGGACTCGCCAGAGTGCCTAGCCAATGCGCTTCGTAACTGACTGTTGGCGTTATCCCTAGTTTCCA
>QIMA01000413.1 GCA_003233535.1 Rhodanobacteraceae bacterium | reverse complement strand
TGCTTCCTCGCGACCGGCGACGACTTCTATGGGTGTGCCTAGCGCGGTCGCAGCGGTCATCAGAAAGCTACGCGGATTGTTCAGCTGACGCACGCTGTTGGTGGCTACGGCACGCTTCCAGGCCGGATCCAGGCTACGCAATCGTTGTCCAAAGCGAGCCAAGCAATCTAGCGCACGATCGCGCACCGCGGCATCCAATAGGCCATCTGTGGACAGCCCGCCGGCCATACGCACCGGTTCGCGGAGTCGATCCAGCACTGAGATCTGGCCTTGGTCCACTCGTGCAATGATCATGTGAAAGCTGTTTGAACCCAGATCCACCGCAGCAATCGTTCGACCTTCCAGGTCCCCAGGGCGTATCGGTTGCGGCATATTCACCACTACGTTGCCGACAGCAACGTGGCTTGCGCTGAGTGTCGTTGGCCTTCGCCTGGGTCCAGACGCCGATAGCTGCCGTCTGACGCAAGCACCCATGCCTGGCAGTTATCAGTGAAGTAGATTTCTAACTCTTCGCGGAACACGCGAGTGCGCAGTTCATTGTCAACAATGGGGAAACAACTTTCTACTCTGCGCAGCAGATTGCGCTCCATCCAGTCCGCGCTGGAGCAGTAAAGCTCCTCCTCGCCATCATTGAGGAAGTAGTAAACCCGGCTGTGCTCCAGGAACCGGCCGACTATAGAGCGCACATGGATGTTTTCGGAAACGCCCTTAACGCCCGGTTTGAGCGCGCACAAACCGCGCACACACAGGTCGATACTGACGCCCGCTTCTGACGCCTGATAAAGCGCTCGAATGACCGTTGGTTCCGACAGCGAATTCATCTTCGCGATGATCTTTCCCTGACGGCCAGCCTTCGCGTTACTGGCTTCTCTGGCGATCTTATCGAGCAACGCTCGATGCAGAGTGAAAGGTGATTGCAGCAACTGCTTGAGCTTGATGACCGGCCCCAAGCCGCTCATCTGCTGGAATAATTTGCTGACGTCTTCACCAATTTCCTTGTGTGCGGTCAACAGGCCGATGTCGGTATAGGCCGCAGCGGTACCTTGATGATAATTACCCGTCGACAGATGCACGTAGCGCCGCAGTTTGTCCGATTCTCGCCGCACTACCAGCATCATCTTCGAGTGTGTCTTGTAGCCTACAACACCGTAGACGACCTGCACCCCAGCCTCCTGGAGACGGTTGGCGAGTGCGATGTTGGCTTCCTCATCGAAGCGCGCGCGAACTTCGATAACGACGGTCACGTCCTTGCCGGCGCGGGCTGCGTCAATCAAATAAGCCACCAGTGGCGACTGCTTGCCGGTGCGATATAGCGTTTGCTTAATTGCCAACACCTGGGGATCAGTCGCCGCTTGGCGCATGAACTCGATCACGGTTGCGAAGCTGTCGAAGGGATGGTGCAGCAATACGTCGTGCCGCCCCAAATGTTCGAACAAACTTCCGCCTGAGAGCACCCCGGTTGGCCGTATCCGTGGCGTGAATGGAGCGAACTTCAGGTGAGGGCAGTCGACCATGTCGTAAATCGCCATGACTCGATTCAAATTCACCGGTCCATCGCAGCGATAGACCTCGTTATTGCCCACCTCAAAATGGCTAGACAAAAACCTGACCATCGAGCGCGGGCAACTCGCAGACACTTCCAGGCGTACGGCATCGGCGAAGCCGCGCTCGTGCAGTTCATCCTTGAGCGCATGGGCCAAGTTCTCGACGTCTTCTTCGTCGACCAGCAGCTCGCTATTGCGCGTCACTCTGAATGGATAGGCGCCCTTAACCTGCATCCCCGGAAAAAGCATGTCGACGTGGGCCTGCAGGATTGCAGACAGGAAGACGAAATCGTTCGGCCCGCCAGCTACCTCTGGAGGCAACCGAATGATCCGCGGCAAGGAGCGCGGCGCTCGGACCAGCGCAATGTCGGCCTCACGTCCGAAGGCATCTTTGCCGCGCAGCCGTACCGCCACGTTCAGGCTCTTATTGAGGATGCGCGGGAATGGATGGGCAGGGTCCAAACCCAACGGACTCAGCACCGGCAATAGCTGATCTTCGACGTAGTTAGTCAACCAGCGCCGCTGTTTAGCATTCCAGTCTTCGCCCGTAAGAAAGCGAATCCCTTCCTTCCGCAGCGCAGGAATTAAGTCTTCATTCCAACATCGATACTGCTCGCGGACCAGCGCTAGGGCGCTTGCTCGGATGCGCGTTAGCACTTCGGCAGGACTGAGTCCGTCGGGCCAAGGGCTCGCGCCAGGGATGGACATCTGATAACGAATAGTGGCGACCCGGACCTCAAAGAACTCATCCAGGTTGGTGCAGGAGATACACAGAAAGCGGACCCGTTCCAGCAGCGGGATGCTGGGGTCGTGGGCCTGCTCCAAGACCCGCCGGTGAAACTCGATTAGGCTCAACTCGCGGTTTAGAAACAAACTGGGGTCTTGCAGGTCCATGGCGGCGAAGGGCCGGTTTGGCGACGCCACAAACTAGCAGAGTTTGTGACTGCTGGACGACAGTTAGCGCACTCGATGCGCAGTACTACGCTGCCGCCTGCGGTGTGTCCCTAGCCGCAGTCCGCCTGTTTAAACGCCGTCCTCTGGGTGGACGTCGCCGTACTCGCGCTGCTCTTCCAGCGCGATCGGCGCCATCCTAGCGATCTGTGACTGAATTCGGGCGCGCTGGTAGTAGGTTAAATCGCTGCGCTGCTCAAGCCGCTCCAGCTGACTCATCGCGTCGCGCGCACGGCCGCGCAGAAAGGTCGCTTCGGCGTGTGACTCTGCGGCGCGAATGTCGTCTCCGGCCAGCTCCGATGTTCGTGCGTGCAGTTCGTGCAGGCCGGGATCATGCTCAAAGCGGAGCAACAACGAACGCACTTTGGAGCGCGCTTGCGTCGCGAGATCAAAATCGTCTAGCTTCACCGCGAGTTGGGCCATGCTCGCCACCACCACGCGATTTTCCGGCAGTGCGGTGAGCAGATCGGCCATCTGCTTGCGCGCCAAGTCTGGCTCGTTGGTATGCACTCGGGCTTCTATGCGGGCCAAGGCCGCGGGTAAGGCATCAACGCCTTCCGCAGGATCATCCTCCAGAAGTTCCAGTGCGCGCTCACCCTGCCCCAGGCGCAACACCGCCAGCGCGTAGCCGTAGCGCTCGGCAGGGCTAAGGAGGCGAACGCTGGCGAGGTTGCCGTAGTGGTTGATCAGTTCGCCAGGCATGGCGGCGCCGCGCACACGTATACGCTCGCGCATGTAGTCAAATAAAACGCTTTCGCGGACTTCTTCAGCGCGCACGCTCTCGGCCCGTTCCTTTGCCTCGGAAACGCGCTGTATCGAAACGGGATGTGTGCGCAAAAACTCAGGCGCCTTAATGCCCGCAGAATTGGTCCGGCTGATCCGATTGAGTCGGCCAAAGAAGTCGGCCATTCCGGCAACGTCAAAATCGCTCTTGGCCAAGGTCTGAATGCCGATGCGATCGGCCTCGGCTTCGTTTGCCCGCGTGAAATTGATCTGCCGCTGCTGCAGCAGCGCCATGCCCGAAACGAGAGCTGCCTGGGTGGCGTCGCCGTGGCCGGAACCCGCCATTGCCGCAGCTAGGGTCGCAAGCAAGATGGGGATTTGATCCTTCAGCGAGCTTTCCAGTGCACGGGCCAAATGATGTTGCGTGACGTGCGCAATTTCATGCGCCAGCACCGCTGCGACTTCACTTTCGCTTTCGGCCGCGATGATTAGGCCTGAATACAGCGCGACTACGCCGCCTGGTGCCGCAAAGGCGTTGATCACGGGGCTATCAAGAATGACGAACTGGAAGCTGTAGTTGGGCCGGTTGGCCGCTTCCACCAAACGGTAGGCCAGCGTATCCAGGTATTCCACGAGTTGCGGGTCTTCTATGACGATCTGATAGTTGCGCAGTTGGCGCATCAATTCACGGCCGTAAATGCGCTCGTCGTCGCGTGATAACACGGCGCCCGCCGAATCACCGAAGTCAGGCAGATTGAATTCTTCCGCGTGGGCTGCGGGACTGATCATCACGCTCAATGCAATTGCCAAACTTTTGGCGGCAGAAACGATATAGGTGGTCATCACAACAAACCTGCGGTAGTCATTGCTAATGTTTAGCACGAGCCGGGCCACCCGGCGATGAATGTAGGTAGACACTTGCATTCGCCATTAGTGCCCAAACTACAACGTTGTACCGACTATGAGGAACTCAGCTGTGGCCAAGATCGTGATCTACACCTCGGCCTTCTGCGGATACTGCAGCGCCGCCAAAAACATTCTGGAGCGCAAGGGTGCCGGTTTTAGCGAAATCCGCATTGACCAGACGGCGGGTGCGCGCGACGAGATGATGGAGCTGAGTGGTCGGCGCACGGTGCCGCAGATCTTCATCGACGATCACTATATCGGTGGCCACGATGACTTGCTAGCGCTGGATCGGGCTGGCGAACTCGAACCGATGCTTAGCGGAGCCGCGCACAATGGCTAGCACACCTGCCGAGTTCACCAGCTACCGGCAGAAGATGAACGAGCGAATCCTCGCTCAAAATAACCAAGTGGTCCGACGTTTTTTTGCCTTAGACAAGCAAATCTACGCCGACACTGAGCACCTCAGCGCGCAAACCAAAGAGCTGCTCGGGCTGGTCGCATCTTTGGTGCTGCGCTGCGACGATTGTATTTCCTATCACATCGCGCAGGCGCGGGAATCAGGGCTAAACAATGAGCAGATCTTCGAGGCGATGAGCGTCGGCTTGGTAGTGGGCGGTTCCATCGTGATCCCACACATGCGCCGAGCAGTGGACTTCCTTGATCAACTCGCCGCCGAGGAGCAGCCCACGCCAGCGAACTGCGCTGATCATCCCGCGACTACGGGCTAATCCGCATCAGGCGGGTGTTGCCGTCGGCCGAACGCAGTTCGTTGATACCATTGTTCTCTAAGCTGACCGATCCGGCGCTGCTGCGTAACACGCACAGCGCCGGCGGCTGATCGTTATGCTCCACCACCACGCCGCAATTTAAGTGCACGTCGTTGCGCTCGTCCATTAAGCTGATTTCCAGCGGCTGTACGGCTGCGCCGGGCTGCAAATCGACCAAGGAACCGCTGCCGCCGTCTTTGTCTAGATTCACCAGCATCCATGGCCCGCTCAGCGCCGCTATGGACGTGCCAGCATTGAACCCAAAGCGCACCAAGGAGATTGGCATTATGCGCAGTGCAGCGAGGATGCTGGCGTCTTCGGGCTGGCTAAACCAAGCGACTGCATGGCCGCGATCGATAAAGCTCAGGTCGATTCGGCCGAAGGAGCGCATATCACGCGGCGCCTGATACGGCTGAAAGACCGTTTGCCCACCGCGAATCTCGAGCAAATCACCCGAGTAATGCGTGCGCCGTGTGTCACCGGCGCTGAAATACCAGCGCGGGTCACCGCCGCTGTCGTAGAAGTAGGCAATCAGCGCAATGGCATCGTCCTGTCGCTCCAGATTGAAGCCAACGCCGCTGCCGCTGTCGGCGTAATCGCCGCTCGCGTCGGCCACCCAAAAGCCGGGTTCGGGGCTGACTACCTTTGCGGCCGGTTGCACTGAGAAGGCGCTAAAGGCCACCGTGCGAATACCACTGCCATCGTCCGCTTCAACATAGAGTTGGTAGGCGCCCGCTTCCAGACCCTCAGGCAGCGACGGTGCTGGATCAATGCTGATCCGGTACGGTCGCAGTGCTTCGGTGCACGCAGCGCCCTGCTGGGTCAGCTGGACCCGTAAGGCCTGGCCGACTCGGGTTACCGGTGAGATGCTAAACGGGCAGCCATTTGGCCAAGTCCCTTGAATCTCGATCAAGAATGCCTGATCTGGCGCTGGCGCCAGCGGTTCGGTACTGACCAAATGCTGCGCCGCCGCTGATGCGGTTCCGCTCAGACCGAGCAGGATGATTGTCAGCGCGGCAATGTAGGACCTAGTTCGCATTGGCTTGATCATTGTTGTGGGCTCTCGAATCTCGCTCGATTCTACTACGTTAGGCTGAACTCACCCGGTTAAAGCCCATGCCAGCATGACACAGCGCAGTGAACTGAACCTTGCTTAACGGCGTTGCTGGCTATGGCTGGCATTTCACTTCGCGCTCATGCACCCTTAGCGGTTAACATTGTCAGTGCGATCAGTAGGCGATCATGGCACCGCTGGGGCAAGCGAATGATGCTTCATTCAGCCAGTTCGCAGGTGTCCGCTCGGTCACCCAAGTGGTGGTCGAGTGAACGCTGATCGGTCACCGCGCGCGTCTCAGGTCTGAGCCGGCGCGTCGCCCCAGATACAAAGGAAGCTAGCCCCATGACTCGGAAAATAGTCGTCATTCGCGGTGACGGAATCGGTCCCGAAATCGTAAAAGCCACGCTCAAAGTGCTCGATGCAGCCGGCTCCGATCTGAGCTACGAGTTTGCAGATGCGGGCCTAGCGGCCTACACCAAAACTGGCGAATTGCTGCCGACCGAGACGCTGGAAGCTATCAGTCGTCATCGCGTGGCGCTGAAGGGTCCGCTGACCACCCCGGTGGGCGAGGGCTTTTCGTCGATTAACGTTGAGCTGCGCAAGCGCTTTGATTTGTACGCCAATGTGCGCCCGGCGCATTCGCTACCGAATACTAAGGCTCGCTATAGCGACGTCGATTTGATCACCGTGCGCGAAAACACCGAGGGTGCCTATCGCAGTGAGGGGCAAACGCTCTCGGCCGATGGTGAAGTCGCGCAATCGATCATGCAGATTACCCGTAGCGGCTCGGAGCGTATCGTTCGCTATGCCTTTGAGCTGGCCCGCCGACTGGGTCGCAAGCGCGTGGCGGTGATTCACAAGGCCAATATCCTCAAGACCACCTCGGGCCTGTTCCTGCGCACCGCACGCGAGGTTGGTAAAGAGTTTGATGATTTGGAGATCAGCGAGCTGATCGTTGATAACGCCTGCATGCAGCTAGTGATGGATCCGTCGCGCTTCGATATGTTAGTGACCACCAATTTGTTTGGTGACATCATTTCCGATCTGGTTGCCGGACTGGTGGGTGGCCTGGGCGTTACGCCAGGCGCCAATATCGGTGCCG
>QIMA01000029.1 GCA_003233535.1 Rhodanobacteraceae bacterium | reverse complement strand
GACGAGAAGCTCTTGTCCGACTTATGGCAGAGCACACAGCGAATGGAGGACAGGATCCGCTCCCTGGAGCGCATCCTCAACGCAGACACCCCTGAATGGAAGGATCGTCGATGAACGAAAACCCGTTCTTAAAGCGCACCAACCCGCACCGTCTGTATCGCAGCACCGAGCACCGCGTGTTGTTTGGAGTATGTGCCGGGCTCGCCGATTACTACGGATGGAGTATTGCGGTCACTCGGGTCATCGCCATATTGCTGCTCTTCACTCCCTTAGTGGGCGCTGAGATTTTGGGCTACATCATCCTCGCGGTGATCCTGCCCAAGCGTCCCATTCAGGTCTATAAATCACCGGAGGAAGAACAGTTTTGGCGCGCCGCCTCGGAAGCTCCCACTTACACCGTAGGCCAGCTGCGGCATCGCCTACGTGAGATGGAAGAGCGTCTGCGCGGCATGGAGACCTACGTCACTTCGCCGCGATACGAACTAGATCGCGAGCTGCGCAAAGCCTCGCGTTAATCTGCACAGGGCCTGGGAACCAACCCCAGGCCCTGTCCGCACAACCGGGACTGGTTACACTGTCGCCCCTTTTCGCGGCCGAGCAAACCTCCCATGTCCTTCAAAAACCTGCTGATCGCCGATGACGGCGCTATCCGCACCATCACCATCAACCGCCCCGACAAGCTCAACGCCCTCAATCAGCAGACCATAGCTGAACTCCACCAGGCCTTTGCGGCGGCGCGAGCAGACGACGCGGTCCGGGTGATCGTTCTTGCCGGGTCAGGACCGAAGGCCTTTATTGCCGGCGCCGATATCGCCGAGCTAGACACCGCGACAGCGGTGCAGATGCGCGATTTCTCGCGCGCCGGCCAAGACATGATGCGTCTGGTCGAAACACTGGGTAAGCCGGTGATCGCTCGAATTCAGGGCTTTGCGCTGGGCGGCGGGATGGAGTTGGCGATGGCCTGCACGCTGCGCATTGCCTCCGACAAGGCACGCATGGGTCAGCCCGAGATCAACCTTGGACTGTTGCCGGGTTTCGGTGGCACGCAACGATTGGTGCGTCTGTGCGGTCGCGGTGCGGCGCTGGAGCTGTGCCTGCTGGGAGCACCGATCAAGGCGCCGCGCGCCTATGAGCTCGGATTGGTTCAGCGCGTGGTCGAGGCAGATCAGCTAGATGAGACCGTCGCCAGCGTAGCAAGCCAACTGGCCGCAAGCGCACCCCACGCCCTGCGCGGAATACTCGATGCCATCATCATCGGCGGCGATGCGCCTTTGGAAGTGGGACTTTCCTATGAGACTCAAGCCTTTGGCCTGTGCTCAGCAAGCGAAGATAAAGCCGAAGGCACGCGGGCGTTCTTGGAGAAGCGCAAACCAGAGTTCAAGGGCAGGTAAGAAAGAGCTAGGCCAGATGTTTCGTGAACTCGCGCGATGATCGCGCGAGTTCATGAAACATCCGGGCTAGTGCGCATACTTCTTCTCACCTGCCTCTATTGCCAAGCGCAAACGATTTTGCGGCGGCGGTAGCTGGCAGGTAGAGAACTCGGTGAATGCACACGGCGGGTTATAGGCCGTATTGAAGTCAATCGTGACTTTGCCATCGACCGGCTGCTCGGCGTAAAAGAATCGACCGCTGCCGTAGGTCTGTTTGCCGCTGGTGGTGTCGAACACGATAAAGAACAGCCGCTCTTCACCTTCTCCCAGCAATGCCTCAAGCGCGTATTGCTTGCCGTCAACGGAAAACACGGCGCGACCAGGGTTTGGCACCTGCTCGATGTCGCCGAGCACGGTCACGATCTCCAAAGTACGCGGCGAATCATAGGCTTCCCAATCCGCCTTGAAACGCCACTGCTCGCCGATCGGGAAGTAGTCGATACCGGAGAACTGTGCGCGCACCGGCGACTCGCTGTCTTTGACCCGCAAGCCCAAACGCCCGCCGCGCTCGACCACATAGAACTGCGCCGTGCCGAACTTCACGACGGTCGCCGTACCTTTGCTGTCAGGCACCAGGTCGATTCCCAACACAACCTGATCGTTGACCGTCACCACTTCGCCGTTGGGCCGAAAATACAGTCGCTCACCCTCCCACAGCAGCGTGCCCAGTTCGTTGGGCCCGCGCCCCAGGTCAATGTCGACCCCATCACCATTGCCGATGCGATTTTGCCCCGGCTTGATCCAGTGCAGTCCAACCAGGGTCAGCCAGCCAGTTGGCGCGGTTAGCCTCTCTACGCGCTCCGTGCGCCAAACCATCACCTGTTCCTCATGCGTTTGCGCCGGCGTGCTGGCGGCGATCGCGAAACTCAGACTGAAAGCGGCAATTAGGCTCATAGATTGGTTCCGTAGAAGAGAGGTAGTCGAAGAAGACCGGGCTTCGCGCTGCAAGGTTGCAAGCCGATGCGCTTCTCCACCAGGGTGCGCGATCCGTTCACCTAATTGCAACTTGCATGAGAAGCGAACGAGCGGGCGCGGTTTTCCGCGCCCGACTGCTTAGTTCATTGCATCGAAGTCAACCACAGCGACTGAGGAAAAGTCGCTGGGCGATCAAGGGCCTAGCGAGGGCGCGTGAAGTTTATGAAATTCCGGGCTAGGCATCATGAATGCCCTACCGCCCGCGCATAAACAGCGCATCCAGCTCGCGCAAACTCATCTGCGTCCACGTCGGCCGCCCGTGATTGCATTGACCGGAACGCTCGGTTTGCTCCATATCGCGCAGCAAGGCGTTCATTTCCGGAATCGTTAGTCGTCGATTGGCGCGAACGGAACCGTGACAGGCGGCAGTGGAAAGCAACTCGTTGCGGCGCTCTTCGGCGCGAGAAAGGCTGCCGCGCTCTTTGAGATCAGCGAGCAAGTCGCGCAGCAGGGCTTCGATGTCTACGTCGATTAGGGCCTCGGGAACCGCACGCATCGCCACCGACTCGGGTCCGGCTCGTTCCAGCTCAAAGCCCAGCTCAGCGAACGCCGCCGACTCGGCTTCGGCCAACTCGGCTTCGCGCGCACTTACCGCAATGATTCTAGGCACCAGCAGCTGCTGCACACGTTGTTGTTCGCTGCCCACAGCTGCCTTTAAGCGCTCATAGGTGATTCGCTCATGCGCCGCGTGCATATCCACTATCACCAACCCGTGCGCATTTTGGGCGAGCACAAACACGCCGGCGAGCTGCGCGAGCGCGTAACCCAGCGGGGGGACTTCCGAAGACTCCGCCTCGCCCGCGTCGCGCGCAGCCGCTGGCTGCGACAGACCCTTACTTGCCATAGCGCTAGGCGCCCAGCTGGGCATCGCCGACTCGGGCTGATCCGATCCTTGTGCTGTGTCACTCGCCGAGGCCTCCGACAACCCGTACAGCCGACTATAGCCCTGCATCTGCTCGCGAATCTGGCCCAGACCCAAACCGCGCTGCGGACCATAGTTCCAGGGCCCCCGCACCGGCTCGGCTACCGCTGCAGGTGCCGTGTTGGAATCGCCGGGTCGCTGATCCGCCAGCGCTTCATAGAGACTGCGATAGAGAAAATCGTGCACCGAGCGGCCGTCGCGAAAGCGTACCTCGTGTTTGGCCGGATGCACGTTGACGTCTACCCGCGCCGGATCCAGGGTCAAATGCAGCACGTAGACCGGATGGCGGCCATGGTAAAGCACGTCGGCAAAAGCCTTACGCACCGCATGCGAGACCAAGCGGTCCTTTACGTAACGTCCGTTGACGAAGAAAAACTGCAGATCGGCCTGCGAACGCGCCGCAGTGGCCGGCGCCACCCAGCCATGCAAGGAGAGTCCACCGACGCCGTGCTGCAAATGCATACACTGTTCAGCCAGCGCCGTGCCGATCACCGCGCCCAGCCGACGTACCGATTCGGCGCTGTCTTCGGCCGGCATCGCCTGCCAGCAGGGTCGGCCGTTGTGGGTCAGCCGGATAGCGACCATCGGTCTGGCTAGCGCCAGCGCTTTCAAGTATTCCTCGCAGCGGTTGTACTCGGTGCGTTCGGTCTTTAAGAACTTACGCCGCGCCGGAACCAGATGAAACAAGTCGCGAACCTCGACCCTCGTACCGACTTGAGCCGAGGCCGGCTCCACCTCACCTACTCGGCCGCCCTGGACCACGATCTTCCAGCCGTGCTCGCAGTTGACGGTGCGCGAAACGATGCTCAGCCGCGCCACTGAGCCAATACTGGGCAGGGCTTCACCGCGAAAGCCCAGCGTGCCCACCGATTCCAGATCATCCAAGTCGCTGATCTTGCTGGTCGCATGCCGAGTAAGCGCCAGGGGCAGCTGATCGGCGCTCATCCCCTCGCCGTCATCACTGACTCGCACCAGCGTCACGCCACCTTGCTCCAGATCCACCTCAATCGCCCGCGCACCAGAATCCAGCGCGTTCTCGACCAACTCCTTGAGCACCGACGCTGGCCGCTCAACCACTTCTCCAGCGGCGATTTGGTTGATCAGGATCTCGGGAAGGACACGAATGAGCATAGACTGAGGACTGAGGATTGAGGGGCAAAGAGTGCCAGCAGGCGTCTCCAGTGGCTAGCGGACCGAAGGGCCAAGACGGGTGGCTAGCCCGGATATTTCATGAACTCGCGCGATGATCGCGCAGGACATCGAAGGAGCGGTGTAGTGGTTCATACACCCGACTGAGAAAAAATCGCTGGGCAATCAAGGGCCTAGCGAGGGCGCGTGAAGTTTATGAAACATCCGGGCTAGCACCCGTTGGTAAATTCTAGCGTGCGTTACTGCACCTGGGTGGCGGAACTCGCACTCCTGGCCGTCGCCGCAATTTCACTGGCCGGCCGCGGCTGAGAGAACAAAAAACCCTGACCGATTCGGCAGCCCAACTCCTCCACGGCAGCACGCTGAACTGAGGTTTCGATACCTTCGGCGATCACCTCCAGATTCATTGACTGCGCCAGCGCACCGATCGCCCGAACCACTGCTGCGCTGCCGCTGTGACGGCCAACGCCGAGATCAGAGACAAAGGATCGATCGATCTTCAGCGCGTGAATTGGGAATTGGTGCAGGTAGCTAAGCGACGAATAACCCGTACCGAAGTCATCAAGGTGCGCCAACACGCCGTGGTTGCGCAGATTCTCCAGAATCCGGCGGATCCGGTGGGAGTTTTCCAACAGCGCGCCTTCGGTGACCTCCAGACGGATGCGTTTTGTCTCTAAACCATTGTTTTCAATCAATTCAAGAACGGTTCGATCGAATTTTGGGGTGTGGAACTGGCGCGCGGAAACGTTGATCCCGACGTAAGCATCGGGGTTAGGTAACAAACGAGCCAGACGACAAGACATCGCAAAGATCTCCCAGTCGATTTGCTCAATGCTGCCGTTGTCTTCAGCCACGCCGAGAAAATCTGCGGGCAGCAACAATCCGCGCTGTGGATGATGCCAGCGCAGCAGCGCCTCGTAGCCAATCACCCGTTCGTCGTCGAGGCTAACGATGGTCTGGAAGTACGGCTCAAATTCGCCACGGGAAATGCCGCGACGCAGATCCCCTTCCAAATCCAACACCCGCAGGGCCTCCGCACGCAGCCGCTCATCAAATAGCTCAAAGCGCTGACGACCTGCGGCCTTCGCTCGATACATGGCCACGTCGGCGTCGCGCAGCAGTTCCTCCGCACGCAAATAGCGCGGGTGAGCGGCGGCTATGCCGATGCTAGCCGACGTAAATAGTTCCTTATTGGCGACCCGCATCGGCTCGCTTAACGTGTCTATCACCCGGCGTGCGAGCTTGGCTGCGTCGTCTACGCTGCCCAAGTCTTCCATCAGGATGGCGAACTCATCGCCGCCTAGGCGCGCCACCGTATCGCCACTACCCACCGCGGCGCGGATACGCGTCGCGGCCTGCTTGAGCATCTCGTCCCCGACTAGGTGACCGACGCTGTCGTTGATCACCTTGAACCGGTCCAAGTCCAAAAACAGCACCGTAAAGCTGTGCTCGCGGTTGAGCTGATAGCGCATCAGCGCCAGTCCGAGGCGGTCAAGCAGATAACCGCGATTAGGCAAGCCGGTAAGCGCGTCATGCAGCGCCTGATGCTTGAGTCTTTCTTCCACCTTTTCGCGCTCGCTGATCTGATCGACCAGTTCGCGATTAGTATCCGCCAACTCCTTGGTGCGTACGGCAACACGCTGCTCCAGGTCGGCGTAGGCAATACGCAGGGAGTCCTGTGCGCGTTTGCGTTCCAAGCCGGTGGCGATATGGAAGCCGACAAAGGTCAACAGCTCCTGATCGCGGGCGCTGAATACGATCTCAGGCGAGTAGCTTTGTACCGCGAGCACGCCCACGGTACGCTCGTCACAAACCAGGGGCACTCCTAGCCAACACACGCTGCGCGCGCCAAAACTGGTGACCTCACCGGCCTTGGCCATGTCACTCACTAGAGCCCGGTCTGCGAGCAAGGCGCGCCCGGTGCGCAGCACATACTCACTCAGGCCCTTAGCCAAGTTGCGCCGCGGACGCTGTGCGTCCACCTCATCGACTGAGTAATGGAACACGAGCTGTGTAGCGTCATCGGAGAGCAGCGCGATAAAGAGATTTCGAGCGTAAAGCAGCTCTCCGACAATGCCATGTACCGCCACGTAGAAGGCCTCGAGAGTCTCCGTCGTGCTCGACAGCTCGGCAATTCGAAATAGCGCCGCCTGCAGCTTTTCACTACGCTGTCTTTCGGCTACCTCGAAGCGCAGCTCATCATTGGCATGAGCCAGTTCGCCGGTCCGCTCAGCAACGCGGCGTTCCAACTCGTCGCGTGCCTGCTTGCGTTCTAGCGCGGTCATGATGTGCTGCGCGACGTAGGACAGTAACGTCCGGTCGTCATCGGAAAAACGCAAGCTGGGATCGTAGCTTTGGACGACTAGCGCACCGCGGATGCTGGTACTGCCAATCATCGGAACGCCAAGCCAGTCTTCACTGTCTGGCCCCAGCTTGGGGTCCTTGGGCAGATTCAGACCAGCCCGAATCTCGATAGACGGACCCATTTGCACTTGCCCGGATCGGATGACCGCCAA
This sequence comes from Rhodanobacteraceae bacterium, assembly GCA_003233535.1. Lineage (GTDB taxonomy): Bacteria > Pseudomonadota > Gammaproteobacteria > Xanthomonadales > SZUA-5 > SZUA-5. Next base: position 4,653 of record QIMA01000029.1, on the reverse strand, counting down.
TGTCAGGCTACTGGTCATTTCCGAAGCGGGTACCTCCGCAGAAGTATCAAGCTCAGTGCTGTCTTTGACGTCGGCGAAGTAAATGAAGCGCAGCACATCTCGATCGCCGTCATAGAGCACGATCATGAAATTCTCGGCGTACATGAGTTCGCCAATGATCTGATGCAGGCCACGCAGCAGCTCCGGCATGTCCTGATCGGAGCTGGACATCTCGGCAATCGCAAAGAGCGCCCGCTCCACCCGCTCGGCTCCCTGCAGGCTTAGAACGCTGTCACGCAGTGACTCGGTTTCCAGCAGTCGAGCTAACCCACTCCCCAGCGTGTCCACCAGTCGTGACCAAAGTGGGCCTACCGTGGGGTCAGTCTCATCGGCTAGCCAGCGTAGCGTGCCGATCTGCTCGCCTATGCCGTTGCGGATCGATGCCTGCGCGCAATCTTTGCTCAACCTCGGCAAGTCGCAGTCAGCAACGATCAACTCCAGGTTTTCAACTGCGAATACCACACTCGCATACTCGGCAACGCAGCGACACAGCGCACCAACGTCTGCCGATTCCAGCACGCTAATCAGCAGCGCGTCGACGGAGGCGCAATCGCGACTCATTGGTGGCCCCTCCTTGCTGAACGCACTCGCAGGTGGTCGTCGGCCCTTCCGACTCGACGATCACTCCTTCACGATACTCCAGCAGGCCGTCGCTGAGGATCAATCTATCGGCACTTAAGGACCCTTTGAATAACTCACGCGAGCCGTGTTGCAGTCCTTGCGTCTGCCGCTAGGCGCAGTCCCGAAGGTCGGTGCGCTCTACGGCACGCTGACGACCGCGTTTGGCGACGGATTCAGCTTCATCAGCCTGCTCGATCGCCAATAGTTTGCGCTGCACCAAGCTGCGTCGCCGCTGCGCTTCCTTCTCGCTCAGCGTGGCAGCGGTCTGTGCCTGCGCTGGCGTTCTACATCAAAACCACGGACATCAAATCCGGCCAACGAATGGCCCCAGATCAACAGGAAAACGTAACCACCGGCAATCGCGCGAGTTCATGAAATATCCGAGCTAGTACATCTGCCGATTCATCCCCAGCGACTGCATAACTTTGCTGGCGATTTCCTCGATCGACGTGTGGGTCGTGCTCAGATAAGGAACCCCTTCGCGTGCGAGTAGCTGCTCCACCACCGACACCTCGTGGCGGCACTGCTCTAGGGATGCGTAGCGGCTGTTAGCGCGGCGCTCGCTGCGAATCTGCGATAGCCGCACCGGGTCGATGGTCAAGCCGTGCAGATTGGCTTTGTACGGCAACAATCGCGCGGGCAGGCGCTCGCCCTCCATGTCCTCTGGTATCAGCGGGTAGTTAGCGGCGCGCACGCCGTATTGCAGTGCCAGATACAAACAGGTCGGCGTCTTGCCTGAGCGCGAGACGCCCACCAGGATCACTTCGGCATCGGAGAAATTGACATCGAAACCGTCGTCGTGAGCCAAGGTGTAGTTGGTCGCGTTGATGCGCGCTTCGTAGTCAGCCGTAATCGCATGTGCTCGGCCCACGCGACTGGTACGCAGACAGCCCAGCTCCTTCTCCAGCGGGCCGATGAACGGCGCGAACACGTCGAGCATGAGCGCACCGCTTTCCGCCAAAATCGAGCTGAGGCCCGGATCGATCACGGTGTTGACCACGATCGGTCTTTGCCCGGTCTTGTTTCGCGCCTTCTCGATCGAAATGACCGCTGCCCTCGCCCGCACCTCGTTGTTTACGAAGGGCAGGCGCAGAGTCGCGAAACGCACGCCGTCAAACTGCGTGAGCACGCTGTGACCAATGGTCTCTGCAGTAATTCCGGTACCGTCTGAAACGTAGAATATAGGCCGCGGTCGATCGTCAACTTCGGATGCCATTGTCTCGCACCACCTTGTCAGTGAGGTTACTGCACCGCATCATAGCGGTTTTGCCCTTGCCCTCCGGAGCTGTATACATGAGCGAAGCAATCCTGTGGCTGGACCGACTGCGTTTAACTGATTTGGCGGAAGTCGGCGGCAAGAACGCCTCTCTGGGCGAGATGATCGGCAACTTGGCCAGCGCCGACGTGGCCGTGCCCGGCGGATATGCCACCACGGCGAGCGCCTTCGTCGAATATCTGGCGCAAAGCGGTTTGGCCAAGCGGATTGAGCAGCGCCTAAGCACGCTGGACATCGAGGACGTCAGCGCCCTGGCCGTAGCCGGTGCGGAAATCCGCCAGTGGATGGTGGAAACGCCGCTCACCGAACGCCTGGAGAAGGCGATCCGCAGCGGCTATACCGAGCTTGCCGAACGTGTCGGTCACGCCGATCCGGCGGTTGCCGTGCGCTCTTCAGCAACCGCCGAAGACCTACCGGATGCCTCTTTCGCCGGCCAGCAAGAGACTTTCCTCAACGTTCGCGGTATCGACGACGTGCTGGTCAAGGTGCACGAGGTATTCGCCTCGCTGTACAACGATCGCGCAATCGCCTACCGCGTTCATCACGGCTTCGACCACGCGCAGGTTGCGCTGTCGGCCGGCATTCAGCAGATGGTGCGCAGCGATCTGGCCTGCTCCGGCGTGTTGTTTACCATCGACACCGAAAGTGGCTTTAAAGACGTCGTTTTCGCGACCGGCAGTTGGGGCCTCGGCGAGATGGTGGTTCAGGGCGCGGTTAATCCAGACGAGTTCTACCTGTACAAGCCGTCCTTACGCTCGGGCAAACGCGCCCTACTCCGCCGCAGTCTCGGCGCAAAGCAGCAGCGTATGGTCTATTCCAGCGTAGAAGGCGAGCGCGTACGGATCGAAACCACGCCGCCGGAACTAGTTAGCCAATTCTGCTTGAACGTCAAAGAGCTGACCGAACTGGGGCGCATTGCGCTGGCCATTGAGGCGCATTACGACCGCCCGATGGACGTCGAATGGGCGAAAGACGGAGAGAACGGCAAAATTTACGTCGTGCAGGCGCGCCCGGAAACGGTGAAGAGCCGTGAATCGACGCAGAAGCTGGAGAAGTACCACCTGCAGCAACGCGGTGAAGTACTGGTCGAAGGCCGGGCTATTGGTCAGAAGATTGGTGCAGGCAAGGCTAAGATCATCGCCTCCTCTGCCGAAATGCATCGCGTAGAGGCCGGTGACGTGCTGGTCACCGACATGACCGATCCCGACTGGGAACCGATCATGAAGCGCGCCGCGGCGATCGTCACCAACCGCGGTGGCCGCACTTGCCACGCGGCGATCATCGCGCGCGAACTCGGCATTCCGGCTATCGTCGGCAGCACGCGCGGCACGCGCGCCATTAAGGAAGGCCAAGCAGTCACTATTTCCTGCGCCGAAGGCGACACCGGCTACGTTTACGATGGCGAACTACCCTTCGAGATCATCAACACCGATCTGGGCGCGATGCCGTCGGCGCCGCTGAAAGTGATGATGAACGTCGCCAACCCGGAGCGCGCCTTCGATTTCGCGCAGCTGCCCAACGCTGGCATCGGTTTGGCGCGGCTGGAGATGATCATCGCCAGCCACATTGGCGTGCATCCCAAGGCACTGCTGGAGTTTGACCTCCAGGACGAAGAAACCCGCGAGCTAATCGAACAGCGCATGGCTGGATACGACGATCCGGTGTCTTACTACGTTGATCGTCTGGCCGAAGGCATCGCCACGCTTACCGCGGCGTTTGCGCCCAACCCGGTCATCGTTCGCCTAAGCGATTTCAAGAGCAACGAATACGCCAATCTGATCGGTGGTCGCCGCTATGAGCCGCACGAAGAAAACCCAATGCTCGGCTTCCGCGGCGCCTCGCGCTACGTCGACCCCAGCTTCAAGGACTGCTTCGAGCTGGAATGCCGCGCGCTGCGTATAGTCCGCGAAGAAATGGGTCTGACCAACGCCTGGGCCATGATCCCCTTCGTGCGCACGGTCAGCGAGGCCGAGAAAGTCATCGAAACGCTGGCCGAGTTTGGCCTGGAACGCGGCAAGGACGGCCTGAAGGTCATCATGATGTGCGAGCTGCCGTCCAACGCACTGCTGGCTGAGGACTTCCTCGAGCATTTCGACGGCTTCTCCATCGGCTCCAACGATCTGACTCAGCTCACCCTGGGCCTGGATCGCGATTCGGCGCTGATTGCAGACTCGTTCGACGAGCGCAATCCGGCAGTCAAGTTCCTTATCGAACGCGCGATCAAGGCCTGCCTCGCCGCTGGCAAGTACATCGGCATTTGCGGACAGGGCCCATCCGATCATCCGGATTTAGCAGCCTGGCTGTTGGATCAGGGCATCGAGAGCGTGTCGCTGAACCCCGATACGGTGGTGGATACTTGGTTGATGCTGGCCAAGCATGCGACTACTAGGGCTGAGGGCTGAAGGGCAAGATAGTGCCAGTAGCCAGTGCCAGGAGAGCGGGCGGCGGCCCGCTGCTGCAGGGCCCAATCAGACGGCGATGTGTACGTAGGCTGTGCAAAGCGCAGCGTGCGCGACATTGGGCGGGGTTGCGGTTGCGAGCACCGGCGGGCTAGCCCGGAATTTCATAAACTTCACGCGCCCTCGCTAGGCCCTTGATCGCCCAACGACTTTTCCTCAGTCGGGTGTATGAACCACTACACCGCTCCCTTTTCTTGAAAAACACTGTGAAAAACCACTGGCCTACCAATGTCCTGCGCGAGCATCGCGCGAGTTCAT
>QIMA01000032.1 GCA_003233535.1 Rhodanobacteraceae bacterium | reverse complement strand
TCCCTTTCTTGAAAAAACACTGTGAAAAACCACTGGGCAATCAATGTCCTGCGCGATCATCGCGCGAGTTCATGAAATATCCGGGCTAGGTTTAATCATCGGACGGCCCACTTAGCGGTAGATCGAGCTCAAAGCGCATCCCCTGACCGGGCGTCCCGTGAGCGTGTATCCGACCGCCAAGCTGCGAGTGCACCAGATTGAAGACGATATGTAGCCCCAAGCCACTGCCGCCTTGCGCTCGGCGTGTCGTGTAAAAGGGCTCGAATATTTGTTCCAGAGCGGCCGTGCTGATGCCGTAGCCGTCGTCGGAAAAGTGAATGCGGACCGTTTCTGCGTCGAGCATCGTTGTACTCAGCTGCATCGTGCCAGCAGAGTCCGCCGCGTAGGCATGGGTTAGCGCATTCTGAATCAAATTGCTCACCACCTGACCCAGCGCCCCCGGATAGCTGTCCATTTCGACGTCGGCGTTGAGATTCAGCTGCAGTTCTATAGGCCGGCGCTTCCACGTTAGCTCCAGGCTGCTGACTACCGCTTTCAAACAGCCGCTGAGATCGAAGCGGCGGCGGTCGTCGCGGCTGCGGTCCACCGACACCTGTTTGAAGTTGCGCACCAAGGCGGAGGCCCGACCCAAGTTGTCATCGATCATCCGCGCAGCTTCACGGGCCTGGACCACGAATTCTGTCAAGTCGCGGCGCTGCAGCTTGCCGCTGTCGAGCGAGTCAGACAGCGCCTCACAGCGCTCGCCCAGGAAAGACGAAGCCGTCAAGGCCACACCTACCGGCGTGTTGATCTCGTGAGCAACGCCGGCGACTAGTTGCCCCAGTGAGGCGAGTTTCTCTCGCGATACCAATTCGCGCTGGGCACCGCTGAGCTGTTCCAGTGCGTCTTCTGCCGCTTCCTTGGCTGCCGATAGTTCCGCCGTGCGCTTAGCTACCATCGCTTCGAGCTGTTCAGAGCGGCGTCTTATGCGCAAGTTTTGCCAGCGCATTGCCAGGTAAAACAGCAGCCCAGTCAGGACCACGACGAGCAGGCGGAACCCGCTGTTCTGCCACCACGCTGCTTGCACCACGATAGGTAGTACCAGTTCGGATCCAGGGAGTTCGCCGGTGCGGCCGCCACCGCGTATGCGGAGCTGGTAGTTGCCCGGACTCAGTCGCGTGTAGCTGGCGACGCGTCGGGTGGCATCGGAGTACACCCAATCGTGATCAAAGCCGTCGAGTCGATGCGCGTAGCGGTTGCGCAGCGGAGCAGTGAAATCCAGGGCGGAGTATTCCACGGAGAAGCCGCGCTGTTCAGGGCTGATACTCAACATTTTGCCTGTTGCCGGCACGGCGGTAGATTGCCCATCGATGTTGATATCGGTGATCACCAGCGGTGGCACCTGCGACCAGCGGGCAAAGCGGTTGGGGTCGATTAGCAGCAAACCCTTACTACCGCCAAACAGCAGCTCGCCCTGGGTGGTGCGGGCGTAGGCCCGAAACCACGGTGTTCCCAGGTCGGCGCCGTCCGCTCGGCTCAACTCGTACAGGGAGTTTTCGCTCGGGTCGTAGACGAAACGCTGAGACCAGATCCGACCGCCATCGTCTTCCAGCAAATTGGCTCCGAAGGGCTGCCCGGCAAACCCGTGCTCGGCGCTGATCGCTTCCAAGGCAATGGCGGTTTCATTGAGTTCTATGGCGCGGAAAAGGCCGGTTGGCGAATCGATCCAAAGCCGTCCATTGCGATCGATCAACAGGCCCAGAACGTTAAGCCCGGCGCCCGCTTGCGCCGATGAGGTGGTTACCCGGGTGAGCACCTCCGTGCCGGCGGCGATCATGTATAAACCGGATGAGCTGCCGACCCACAACTGGCCTTGTTGATCGAGCACCAGAGCGTTAATGTCATCGCGCGAGGGAGCGCCGTCTGCTTCGGCAATTTGGATGATCTGGTCGCTGCCCGGCGACAGCTTCGCCAGTCCTCCGTCAGTCCCTATCCATAGCGCAGTGCGCGCACTGAGCAGTCGGCGGATATATGTATTGGGCAGGCCGTGGGCGACGTCATAGAGCCTAAAGTCGTCCGTTTCGGGGCGGTATCGATAGAGCCCGTCTTGCGTGCCTACCCAGCGCACGCCGTCGGTTCCCAGCGTCATTGCCGAGACGATGCCGTTGCGCAGGCCGTTGCTGCCGTCGCGGCTAGGTCGATAGCCACCGATCAAACCGGCCTCGCGGTCCCAGTCGTCGATGCCGTTGCCGCGGGTGCCGATCCACAGACGCTGCTCGTCGATCTGCATGACCGAGCTGATGCTTGGCAGGCTCAGCGAGTTTGGTCGTGACGGGCTGTGTCGAAGCACGTGGATTGCATCATTGGTTGGGTCATGTCGCTGCAGACCACCGCCATAGCCACCGATCCAGATCTGGCCGGTGCGGTCGCGCATTAGCGCTCGGATCTGATCATTGGCCAAGCTCGAGGGCAGCGCCGGATCTGGACGGATGGTCTCAAGCAGCGCCCAGCTGTTGACGTCGACGACCTCGATGCCGCCAAGTACTGCGATCCACAGCGTGTCCGCGGTTGGCTGCAGCATGTTGATCACCGCTGGCTTGCGCAGCTGGGGTTGCGCGCTTTCGGCGGGTACTGCCATCAGCGACTGCCCGTCGGCGGCAATGGCGAAGGCGCCGGCGCGAGCGCTCCCGGCCAGCACCAGACCGTCCTGCAGCTCGATTAAGCTCTGCACCAGCTCGCCCTGGAGACTGGCTCCGGAAGGACTGACTGCGTCGACCCGCGCGAAGCGATCGTCGCCGACCCGACGCACACTTAGTCCGCCCCAGCTACCGACCCACAGATTGCCGCGGCTGTCGGCCAACAAAGCCATGATGTGCTCGTCGTTGGCGCTGCTGTCGGTTCCGAGTCGCTGCCGATGTATGCGAATTTGTTTGCTCTGCGGATCCCACTCGTTGAGTCCGTTGCGGGTGCCAATCCAAACCCGGCCGCGGGCATCTTCGACCAGCGCGCGAACCGTATTGTGGGACAAGCGTTTGCCTTCAGCGGAGTTCTCAGCATAGCGGGTCAGTGCGCCGCTCCGCGGCTCCAGTACCGCCACACCGTCGGCATTACTGCCTACCCAAAGGCGGCCGTCGTGGGTGCTTAGCAGAGCCCGTATAAAATCGCCGCCGAGCCAATCACGGTCGTGGTGAATATTTTCGAATGCACGAAATCGGTAACCGTCGAAACGCAGTAAACCGTCGGGTGTGCCGATCCAAAGAAAGCCAGCAGCGTCCTGGGCTAGCGCGGAGACGTTGTTGTCTGGCAACGAATCGGAATCCCCGACCGGCTCGAAGTGGCGGTCGAACGGGTAGGCTGCCAGATCGGTCAGCAGCGCCAACCCTACGAGCGTGACGATTACACGGCGCATGTCCATGCTGGGATGCTAGACCCCAACGTCATCATTGCAATCGCAGCGGCGCCAAAAATCGCCGATTTTGGTCAATTAGTGCGATATATGCGGCCAGCGGTCGTCGTCGGGCTCACGCCACTGAGCAGCGAGCGAACACACTCGGTGCTCAGGTGCGTACTCAGCTGCTGCCCAATTGATCGAGAATAAAGGCTTGCTCCAAGGCCTTATCCCGGTAGCGCTGAAAGCGCCCAGAATTGCCGCCGTGTCCACCTTCCATATCGGTTTTGAGTAGCAGTGGTCGATCGCCGGTGTTGAAAGTGCGCAGGCGCGCGACGTACTTGGCCGGTTCGAAATACTGCACCTGGGAATCCCACAGACCGGTGGTGACCAGCGTCGCCGGATAGGCGGTGCGGCGCAGATTGTCATACGGCGAATAGCTGAGCATGTAGTCGTAATAGGGTTTTTGCTTGGGGTTGCCCCATTCGTCAAACTCATTGGTGGTCAGCGGTATCGACTCGTCTAGCATGGTGGTGACCACATCAACGAAGGGCACTCTAGAGACGATAGCCCGATATAGCTCCGGCGCCTGGTTGGCCACCGCGCCCATGAGCAGACCACCCGCACTGCCGCCGGTAGCCGCTATGCGTTGCGGTGAGGCGTAGCCTGCGGAAACTAAGTGTCGGGTGACGTCGACAAAGTCGTTGAAGGTGTTTTTCTTGTTCAGCAACCGACCGTCGTCGTACCAGGATCGGCCCAGTGCTTGGCTGCCGCGTATGTGCGCGATGGCGAAAATGACGCCGCGGTCGAGCAGGGACACGGTATTGCTGTCAAAACGCGGTTCAACCGTGCTGCCGTAGGATCCGTAGCCATACTGCAGCAGCGCCGCAGTGCCGTCGCGGGGAACGTCAGCGCGATAGATAATTGATACCGGAATCTGCTTACCGTCGCGAGCGGGAGCGACAATGAACTCGCTGCGATAGGCGGCAGGGTCGTATCCCGGTACGGGATCTCGCTTGAGCAAGGTGCGGGCGCCGCTGCCAGGATCGACCTCGAATGTCGATTTGGGCGTGATCATCGAACTGTATTCGTAGCGTAGCGTGGTGCTGTTCGGGTCGGGGTTGTCGCCGAGTACGAAATCGAACGGGCTTTCGTCAGCCGCTATGACTTGATCCTCGCCGTTCTTCCAGGGCTTGATCCGTAGCTGGCTGAGACCACCGACCTTCTCGCGAATCGCAAGGTAGCCGGCAAATACTTGGAAGTCCTCTACTAGCGCCTGATCACGATGCGCCACCAATTCGCGCCAAGCTGAGCGGTCTGTGATCCGCTTCATCGGCGCCTGCAGCAGGCGGAAGTTGGGTGCCTGAAGATTGCTCATCACAATCCAGGAGTCGCCGTGATCTTCGACGTGATACTCGTGATTGCGCTCGCGCGGCAGCAGCACCTCAAATTTTAGATCCGAATCGTTAGCGTCGGCGTAGTGCACCTCGCTGGAGACCGTGCTGCTGAGCCCAATCATCAGAAAACGCCCGCTGCGGCTCTTCTCGACCGTCATGTAAAAACTGCTATCGGTTTCCTCATAGACCAATGCGTCGGTCGCAGGGTCGGTGCCAACTACGTGCTTGTTGACCCGCTCACCGAGCAGTGTCTGCGGATCTTTGTCGATATACAGCACGCTGCGGTTGTCGTTGGTCCAGGCGATGTCCGGCTGCACGTTGTCGATGTACTCAGCGGCGACGACGCCGGTGTCTAGGTCCTTGAAGCGCATGCGCCACTGCCGACGACCGACCGTGTCCTCCACCCAGGCCAATTGACGGCCGTCGGAACTAACTCGATAGCGTGCGATTTGGTAATAGCCGTGATCGGCAGCCAGCGCGTTGCCGTCAAGCAAAATCTGCTCAGGTGCATCCATGCTGCCGTGGCGACGCGCGTGGATGGGGTAATTTAGCCCAGGCTCGAAGCGCTGGTAATACCACCAGCCGTTGAGCAGGACCGGCACACTGGCATCGTCCTGCTTAAGCCGGCCCACCATCTCGCTGTAGAGCACTTCTTGCAGCGGCTTGGTGTGCGCCATCAGCTCTTGCTGATAGGCGTTCTCGGCATTGAGGTAGCTGAGTACATCGGCGTCGGTCCGAGTGTCGTCGCGCAGCCAGTAGTATTCGTCCTGGCGTTCGCCATTCGGTGACTGCACCGCATAGGCTCTAGTCTGCGCCAGCGGCGGCAGCACCTTGCCGTCGGCATCGCGGCGCACCTGACCAGATTCCGCGTCGTCTGCAAACAACTGCTGCGCCTCGATTCCATCGCCAAACACGCGGTTCACGGTAGGCTCCGGCGTGGTCGTGGCGCAGCTGGCCAGGACACACGCAAAAGGGATAAGCAGGGCAGGTAAGCTGCGCATCGAAAGTTTTCCATTGGTTGTTTAGAGGACATTGTAGAGGTGGTCTGGTCAGACTCGCGTGGGGTGAGGAGCGGCGCCTGTCAGCGGACGCTGCCGTTAGCTGTGCAAAAGCCGATGACGCCGCTGATTTCGATCATCATGCCGGTGCGTGATGCGGGAGCGAATTTGGCGCCCGCGGTGGCCTCCATCCTAAGCCAGACGCTGCCCGACTGGGAACTGCTGCTGGTCGATGATCACTCCAGCGACGGCGCCATCGAGGCGCTGCCGTCCGATGATTCCCGGTTGAGGATCTTGCGCAATCCGGGGCGTGGGCTGGTGCCCGCGCTTAACCACGGATTCGCCCAAGCGCAAGGCGCGTACTTGGCGCGGATGGACGGTGATGATCTGGCCGAGGCGAATCGTCTGGAAGTGCAGTTCAGCTACCTTCAGCAGCATCCGCAGATCGACATCGTCGGCAGCCAGGTACGGATCTTCGGCGAGCTTGCCGGCAACGGAGCACTGCGCTACGAGCACTGGCTGAACCAGCTGCGTGAGCCAGACGCCATCGCCCGCGAGCTGTTTATCGAAAGCCCGCTGCCGCATCCGTCGGTGATGCTGCGGCGTCGGGCTTGGCAGACACTCAAGTGTTACGACGATGGTGCCGGTCCTGAGGACTACGACCTGTGGCTGCGGGCTGCTGAACTCGGGCTGCAGATGGCCAAGCCCGACGGCGTGTTGCTGCACTGGCGCGATCACGATGGACGACTAACGCGCAACGATTCGCGCTACAGCAGCGAACAGTTTTGGCGTACCAAAGCCCGCCACCTGCTGCGCTGGCGCAGTGCTGGGCGACCGCTGCTGATTTGGGGTGCGGGTCCTAGCGGCGCGGCTGTGTTCGATGCACTGAGTGCCGAAGGCTGCGCGCTCGAACGCATACAGGGTTTTTTGGACCTGCATCCGCGCCGGATTGGCGGGCGTAAGCGCGGCTTGCCGGTGCTGGCGCTGGATGGCGCGCTCAGCGCAGCGCCAGAGACGCTGGTGCTGGTAGCGGTCGGCAGCGCGGGCGCACGCGAGGAAATCCGCCAATGGTTCGATCAGCATCAGCGTGTTGAAGGTACCGACTATCTTTTTGTCGCCTAAACAGAACGTCTCGGGACACTCGAAAACTAGCCAGCCGGGGTAAGAGATGGCGGATGGTGCTTGGATCGAGTTCGGATTGAGCTTCGATGTGCATTGACCCGCTTCCCCGTGGGAATTCGGCCACCGAAATCGCTCTCAGGCTGGGTTTGCTGCCGTTCAGTTCAACAAAGTCACCGACGGCTGAGTGC
>QIMA01000570.1 GCA_003233535.1 Rhodanobacteraceae bacterium | reverse complement strand
CAATCAATGCCCTGCGCGATCATCGCGCGAGTTCATGAAACATCCGGGCTAGAGAAACGAATCAGCATGTATCGCCTTACGAACGAGTTACCGGTCTGAGATGGAAGAGACGCTCACGATCCCATTTTCATCGGCCCTGTCAGTGGCGGTTGGCCTTATCGCCTTCGGCCTGCTTGTTCCATTCCCGTTTCTGTGGCCGTTTCGAATAGCCAAGTCGCGCAAACGCTTCCCGCGCAGCGGTGCCTTTTGCCTAGTCGTGGGATTCTCAAGCTACCTCCTGATCGGCTGCATTTCTGTCGTGCTGCTGGCCATCGCTGCGGCAATGCATGACGCCGGTGTGCTCGGTAACGCTGCTGCGTTTTCACCGTTGCGGATGTTTATCCAATCCGGTTCGTACGTGCTCGCTGTGGTTATCGTTCTGGTGACCGTGTGGGTAGCGGATAACTACGTCCACCGCTGGCGCGGGTTAGTAACCCGATACCTGAGTTGAGGGGGCGATGAACTTCAGGGAACCTCTAGCCCGGGTATTTCATAGACTTCACGCGCCCTCGCTAGGCTCTTAATCGCCCAGCGATTTTTTCTCAGAAGGTGGATCCAAACGCGTTTCCTTGCAGGTGCTCGATCTGACGGCTGGCGCACGTTAATCACAAGTTCAACCGTGTAACGGAACGTACTTCCTGCTAACTTCGCTGACGACGCGCCCGTTTGGGCGGAGCATTCGGGGGAGTGCGATGGCGGCGATGCAGTTGGATGCCGGTGGACGGCGTAAGGGTTTGATCGGACGATTTTTCGGATTGACGCTGGGCAGGCTGCTGAAGTGGGCGCTGATCATTGGCTTACTGTTCGCGTTGCTGCTGGCGGTTGGGTTCGCGGTATTCGTTTACTGGCCGACCAAAACGATCCCCAATCTGCAAACCATCGATGACTACGTCACCTTGGATCAAGGCTGGGGCGCGGCTTTAGATACGCCTGCACGACAAACCTATTACTACTCCGGGCAGGGCGCGGTCATGCCGCAAGGGGAGCAGGCATCGCCGCTGCGCTACGACTGGTTCGTGCACTTGGAATTGCCCATGTCGGAGGAGCAGTTCGCAACGCCCGAGCACATGCGCCGCTACCGTTTCATCGTCGATCCGCAGCCTACCCCGGCCAATCCGGATCATTTGCCAGTGGGATTCACACGGCACTTCGACTCCGAAACCGGCGAGCACATGCTGGATATCAGCTGCGCCGCCTGTCATTCCGGTGAGATTCACGCCACCAAGGACGGTCGTAAAGTCGCTATTCGGGTCGATGGCGGGCAAGCCATGCACGCCTTTACCAGCATGCAGCGCGGCTCATTCGGACCGACGCTGGTCGCTTCGCTGGCGGAAACCTATATCAATCCCTTCAAGTTCTCGCGTTTCGCTCGCAAAGTGCTAGGCGATCAATACCCAAACGGAAAGAGCGAGTTGCACAGCGCCCTGGGTAAAAATGTCGTCGCCTTTGCCAGCATGGGCCAAGATAATCCTATTCGTCATCTGTACCCGGTCACCGAGGGCTTCGGTCGTACCGATGCGCTGGGCCGGATTGCCAATACGGTGTTCGGCGATCACATAAGCGCGGAGAACTATCACGATGCTCGCGCGCCGGTCAGTTATCCGTTTTTGTGGAATATCTGGAAGTTCGATTGGGTGCAATACAACGGCTCGGTACGTCAGCCGCTGGCGCGCAATATCGGCGAGGCCCTCGGCGTAGGCGCAATCTTGCGCATGACCGACACCTACGGCAAGCCGCTGCCGGCTGAGGAACGCTTCCGCGGTTCGGTGTTGATCGACAATCTGATCGAGATTGAACACACGCTGCAAACGCTGACCCCTCCGCGTTGGCCTGAGGACCTGCTTGGAGAGGTTGATCGAACGAAGGCCGAGCAGGGAAGGGTGCTATTTGAGGATCATTGCCAGATGTGTCACGGCCCGAATGTGGCCGATCCCGCACTGCAGCGCTCGAACGCGCCGTTGAAACGGCAGCCTAGTACGGAGTGGCTCATCGAAGTGATCAATGTCGATCATATCGGCACGGACGCGACGGCGGCCAATGCGTTTGTCACGAATCGATTCGATCTGTCGGCGACCGGAATCGACAACGCACTACTGACCTCGATTCTAAAGCCGCTGCGGATCCGCAACCTGACTCGCCAAACGCGCTATCGCCTCAGCAGCGTACTTGACGCGCGCACGGATGCTGGTCTGGACGTAGGAAACCTAAGCGAGCTGTTGGCGAACTATCCAAACAACGACAGCGATCCAGTGGCACGCTTACCGGTAGCCAACTTCGCTGAAATTGCATCCACCTTGGCGGAGCTGGGCATCGATGGACTAGCCAATGCGGTCGAGCCGCCAACCCGTGATTGGGACTGCGAACTGGACTGTCAGCAGGATTGGTTGAGTTGGAACGTGCATGGTGCCGGCGCGAACATTCAGCGCGGCATCGACGATATGGACGTTAGCTCGCTGACCGAAGGCCAGGGACTCAACATCTTGGGCCTGCTGATCAAGCAGCGTTACTACGCCGACAATCAGGTGGATTACCCGACTCAGCAGTGCCTGGAAGGATTCGGAGCATTGGATCTGCCGCAGCAAAAGGCTGGCTATAAACCGCGCCCCTTGGAAGGAATTTGGGCAACGCCGCCGTATCTACATAATGGCTCGGTGCCGAATATTTACGAAATGCTGCTGCCTCCGGACGAGCGCCACAAACGCTTCCTGGTTGGTAGCCGTGACTACGACAGTAAACACCTGGGCTACGTGATCGATCCGCAGGATTCGGCAGAAGCCGATTCAGGCTTTTGGTTGGATACGTCGATTGAGGGCAACTACAACACCGGTCATGCCTTCATTGCCGATCCGGCTAGCTACGCCAAACACCGCCAGGATCCTCAGCGCAATCCGCTACCGCGTGGCGTTATCGGTCCGCAATTTAGCGATGAACAACGCTATGAGTTGGTCGAATATTTGAAAATTCACCGCGATCCGGCGACGCCGCCGGAGTTCCGCCCAGCAGACTGCGATTAACGCCGTGAGCGGTCCGGCTTTTACCCGGGACTTCGATCAGGTGGCGGCTGCAGAAAGCGAATGGATTGACCGACGCAGGGCAGCGGTTGGGCAGCCGCCGCTGGCCGACGATCTGGTCGCCGTCGCATTTTCCGGTGGCGGCATTCGCTCGGCTACGGTGAATTTAGGTGTGTTGCAGGCGCTGGAAGAGCGCGGCTTGATGAAGCAAGTCGACATGCTGTCCTCAGTTTCCGGCGGCGGCTACATCGCGTCTTGCTATAGCTGGCTGAGAGCGACTACCCCGAATCCCGATGCGCCGACCTTTGAGCAGCCCCTGGTTAGCGGTGAGCGGGTAATCGACTGGTTGCGCGCCAATGCCAAGTTCCTTATCGCCGGTCGCGGATTCTCGATGTTGACGCTGTTCGCAGCGATCCTGGCATCGACATTGATGAACCTGCTGGTCTTGCTGCCGCCGCTGTTGCTAATCATCGAGCTGGCAACGCTGAATTGGCTCAGTCTGCCTGCACCATTGGCCGAGTTTCTGGGCGTCCCAGGGCACCATGGGTTCTGGCTGTTGCTACTGGTTGGTTCGTTGAGTCTGGCCGCGTTTGTTCCGCTGATGCTGGCATTCGCACTGCGCGCAGGCCATGGCGGGCAGAAACGGCACCGGCACATGGAGTGGCTGCGGCTATGCATGGGGCAGGTGCTAACCGTGGGCTTGGCCCTGTTCGCGCTGGGTTCGATCCCGCTCCTGGTCGGCACGGTCGATCAGTTGCTCTCTACGCACATGCCGTCGATGTCTGGGAACGCGGTCCACGTGACCTGGGTCGCGTCGTTGCTGAGTAGTCTGCTGGCAATGAGCCGTGGTGATTCGTCGTGCCGACTTTCGCTGCAGCCGCTTGCGATGATCGGCGTCGCGTTGCTGGTGTATGGGCTGGTGGTGGTTGGATACGCGCTCGTGAGTTCGGTAGATCTGCACACCGACCCCGTTTTTTACTATTTACTCGCACTCAGTGCAGTCCTGGCCATTGTGTGTAATCTAAATGCCGTCTCTATGCATGGGTACTACCGCGCGCGTCTCACTCACGCATTCATGCCCCATGTGCATCGGCAAACGCGCGCCTCCGACTTTCGCATGGATCGGATTGGTCCAGAGCGCGGCCAGCCACTGCATCTGATCAACACGACCCTAAACACCAGCAGCGCCGAGTCGGTGCTGGCTCGGGCGAGGCAGGGTGCGTCATTTTTCTACTCACCGCTCTATCAGGGATCGAGCGCGACTGGCTACGGGCTGCAAGAGCATAGTGAAGGTGCCGATGCTGACCTGGCTAACGCATTCACCGTATCGGCCGCAGCAATCGATCCCGATACCGCCGTTACCAGCGCTCGTTCGGTGTCCGTGTTGATGGCATTGCTGAATGTGCGATTGGGCTATTGGGCGCGAAATCCCGCACCCGACGCCGAAGCGAGCCCGCCCCTGCCCAACTGGTGGCTGCGCATAGGTCGAGAAATGTCTGGGCTAGGACTGAACGGCCAGCAGCGTGAAATCCACCTTTCCGACGGCGGCGGCTTTGAGAACCTGGCTCTGTATGAGTTGATTCGCCGGCGCGCACGGCACGTATTGGTGGTCGATGCCGGGTATGACCCGACCCTGGCACTTGCCGATCTGGGTCGCGCAATTGAGCGGGTGCGGGTCGACTTCGGTGCCGAGATCGAGATGGCCATCGAGGGTCTATGCACCGGCGTCGAGGCCAGCGCGGGCACTGCGCTGCAGGGTAGGTCGTACCTCACTGGGCGAATTCGTTACGCCGACGGCAGCCAGGGCGTGTTATTGCTGGTTAAGCCGCTGCTGTGCCCGGGCTTAAGTGCCGATGTGTACGCCTATTGGCGATCCAATCCAGCGTTCCCGAATGAGCCCACATCAGACCAGTTCTACGATGAGCCGCAGTTTGAGGCGTACCGGCGCTTGGGTTACGCCATCGTTAATGGGCTCATTGGCGAGCAAGACACGCCGGACTTTCGAGCATGGCTAAATCGATTGGCGGACATGTAGTCCGGCTAAACTCGCCCTAAGCTAAGGCGAGGCAAAAGATCACGTTGGGACGGTAAAAGTCACTCATTGCCGACACTCGAATGGGGTACGCGGATTCTCCGTGATGTGGCGTCTGTGGCAAGCTGCACGCTTCGTGGCATCGCCGATTTGCTAGGCGGCAGCGATTGGCACGCATTTCGACTTCAGGACGAGGCATCGATTCGGTGAAACCCACTAGCGATCGATTCGCATGGTTAATGCAGTTGGTGATGGTCTTGCCGCTGGTGTTTATCGCCGAGGTTGTGCGCGCGACACCGATAGAGGTTCCATCAGATCTGACCGAAATGGCACTCAATCGCCAGCTCTACCTGTACGAGGACAGGTCTGGCGAGGCCGATTTCGCAGCAGTCATCCAGCGCGACGAGTTTGAGCCCATCGGCGAGCGTAATCCGAATTTCGGCTTCAGCCGTTCGGCTTACTGGGTGCGACTGCAGCTGCAAAATACCGCGCCCAGGGAGCGGACGCTGACTCTGCGCCAGGACTACCCGCTGATCGACCAGCTAGACGTGTGGATCGAAGGGCAGGGCGGCAGCTTCAAGCACCTGGCAACCGGTGATCGACGCGCGTTTGATACCCGCCCCGTCGAATTTCGCGACTTCCTGTTTCCGTTGCAGCTACCCGCTAGTGGCAAGACAGAGGTGTATTTGCGATTTGCTACCGGTGGGTCGATGAACATCGGGCTGCATTTATATCAGCAGGAAAGCCTGTTCGAATCGCTAAGCCGAGAGCAGTTGGCCTTCGGTTTTTACTACGGCGGTGTTGCCGTATTGGTGCTCTACAACCTGTTCATATTCTTAGTGGTTCGCGACCGCGCATTCATCTACTACCTGCTTTATGCGAGTAGCTACGGGCTCTACTTCGGCGTCCACAACGGGCTGTCATTCCAATTTTTGTGGCCAAATTCACCAGATTGGGCCAATCTCAGCCTGATCGTGCTGTTGGCTTTTACGCTGATTTTTGGGCTGCAGTTTACTCGGCAATTTTTGGAGTCGGGGACGCACGCCCCGCGATTGGACCGCTTTGCTCAGGTGCTGCAGTGGCTCTCTTTGGCCATGCTGGGTGCCGCGTTCGTGTTGCCATATGCGACTGTCATCGTGCCCATTGCGCTGCACACGATGGTCGTCACCAGCTTGATCTTGATCTTGGGCACGGTGGGTCTGTTGCAGGGGTACAGGCCTGCGCGGTTTTTCATGCTGGCCTGGGCAGCGCTGTTGTTTGGGGTGCTGGTTTACATGCTCAAAGCTTTCGGCGTGCTGCCGCACAACCCCTACACGCACAATGCCTTCCAGGCTGGAGCCCTGATCGAGATGGTGCTGTTGTCATTGGCGCTGGCTTCTCGCGTGAATGAACTGCAGCGACAGACTTTGACCGATCCGTTGACCAAGCTGGCCAACCGGCGGTTCTTCGATCGTCAGCTGGATTTGGCCATGGCCAACATGAGTCGCGGTGCGGTCGGGCTGCTGGTGATTGATATCGATCACTTCAAGCGTTTTAACGATCGCTTCGGCCACTCCAAGGGCGATGAAGTGTTGGTTGCGGTCGGAGCTGCATTGACCGCGCATACGCCGCGGGGCGCCTCGGTTTGCCGCTATGGCGGGGAAGAGTTTGCCGTGATCTTGCCGGCTACCGACGCTGATGAATCTGCGCGTATAGCCGAGAATTTACGCCAGTGTGTTGTCGATATGGACATGGGCGAAATGGCTGTGAGTATCAGCGTCGGCGTTGCCTGCGCTAACGGCCGCTGCTTTGCCAGCAGCAAAGACTTCTTCCAGGCTGCCGACAGCGCGCTATACAAGGCCAAGCGTGAAGGTCGCAATCGGGTAGTGAGCTTCGAAAACAGCGCCTCGACGATGGCCCCAGTCTAACCCGGATATTTCATGAACTCGCGCGATGATCGCGCAGGACATTGATTGCCCAGTGGTTTTTCACAGTGTTTTTTCAAGAAAGGGAGCGGTG
>QIMA01000199.1 GCA_003233535.1 Rhodanobacteraceae bacterium | reverse complement strand
GGTATCAGGCGCATTGCTCTCATCTCTACCAGTGGATGTTGCGCTCAGGCTGGTCCGCAAGCGAGGTGCTGGCGGCCTATCTAAGCTGGTCGTTGCTGGCTGCAGCGTGCTTTTGGCTGTTGCCCGAGTCAGCGCTGCCGCGATTGCTGGGCGCGGCAACAATCTTGGCTGTGGGTGGTGGCTTGTGGGGCATCGGGCGACGGCGAATTCTGCGCCATAAACGGATTGCGGACTAGGTTAAATGAAATTCCGAACGCTGATCGGCTTGATCCACCCGCGAATCGCGGTGGTTTTGCATGATCTGTCGATGGTTCTGCTGGCTTGGTTTGGCGCCAAGGCGTTGCGCCTGAGTATCGTCGATCAAAGCGATCTGCTGCTGTGGTCGTTCACCGAACTGGCAATTGTGATCGTTATCCAGGGCTTGGTGTTGTTCTGGACGGGTCTATATCGCGGCCTGTGGCGCTTTGCCAGCTTGCCTGATTTGCTCAACATTTTGCGCGCTGCGGTGCTCGGCTCGCTGGCCATCGGGCTATCCCTGTTCCTCTATGACCGATTGAGTAACGTGCCGCGATCGGTGCTGCTGGCCTATCCAGTGTTGCTGGTGCCGTTGCTGGGCGCGCCGCGGCTAATCTACCGATTTTGGAAAGACAGCCGCCTGGGTTTGTCCGAGCGCGGACAGCGGCGACGTGTGCTGGTGCTGGGCGCCGGTCGCGCGGGCGAAATGCTGGTGCGTGATCTGCTGCGCGAGGGGCAGTATCTACCGGTTGGATTTCTGGACGACAATCGCCGGCTGCGCGGTGCTCGCGTCCACGGCATCCCGGTGCTTGGGAATATGGACCAGCTCAACGTGCTAGCCAGAGAAGTTGCTGCCGAGATGTTGCTAATCGCCATGCCTTCTGCTGACAGCGCACAGATGCGGCGTGTGGTGGAACTGTGCGAGTCGTCGGAGCTGGCGTTCCGCACCGTGCCTAGACTGCAGGATGTGGTTTCCGGCAATGCAACATTCAATGAGCTGAAAGAAGTAGCGATCGACGACTTGCTGGGCAGAGAGCCGGTGCAGCTGGACTGGACGGCGATTCGCCAAGGGCTGAGCGGCAAGCGCGTCATAATCACCGGCGGCGGTGGGTCGATCGGCTCGGAACTGTGTCGACAGGTTGCGCGCTTGGGTGCCAGTGCTCTTTGCGTTTACGAGCAGAGCGAATTTAACCTTTACCAGATTCACCGCGAGCTGCAGTCGGAGTTTCGTGAGATGGAGTTGGAGCCGGTGCTCGGCGACGTCACGGATCGAGTCGCCTGCGAACGTATCTTGGAAAGCTTCAGGCCCGACCTGGTGTTTCATGCCGCGGCCTACAAGCACGTGCCGCTGCTGCAGCGACAGCTGCGCGAGACCTTCCGCAACAATGTACTCGGTACGCAGACACTGGCCCTGGCCTGCGATCGGGCCAAGGTCCAAACCTTCGTCTTGATCTCCACCGACAAGGCGGTCAATCCGGCTAATTTGATGGGTGCTAGCAAGCGCATTGCCGAGCTGTTTTGCCAGAACTTCGCGCGTCACTCATCGACTAAGTTTTTGACCGTGCGCTTCGGTAATGTGTTGGACTCGGCCGGCAGTGTGGTCCCGCTGTTTCGTGAACAAATTCGCAGCGGCGGGCCGGTCACGGTCACGCATCCGGAGATCACCCGCTACTTCATGACTATTCCAGAGGCCTGCCAGCTGATTCTGCAGGCGGCGGTACTGGGGCAGGGCGGTGAAATTTACGCGCTCGACATGGGCGAGCCGATCCAGATTCGCTACTTAGCTGAGCAGATGATTCGGCTCGCCAACAAGCTGCCGGATCAAGATGTGCAAATCGTTTATACCGGCTTGCGCGACGGCGAAAAGCTGTTTGAAGAACTGTTTCATGAGCACGAGGCGTATCAGGAAACCAGTCACCAGAAAATTTTTCTGGCGCAGCACCGTGAAGTTAATTTCGATCGATTGCAGCAGCTACTGGTGCAGGCAGCGCATGCCGTGCGTACGTTCGATGAGGACAAGCTGCGCGGGATCTTGACTGAACTGGTCCCGGAGTTTGGTCGTCTAGGACAGGACGACAACGTCGTTGCTATTCATCACACGAAAGGGAGTTCGGGCTGAATGAAGCTGGGCTTACGCAAAGTGGTTTTTCCGGTCGCCGGACTGGGTACGAGGTTCTTACCGGCGACCAAGGTTGTGCCCAAAGAACTGCTGCCGATCGTTGATCGGCCGTTAATTCAGTGGGCGGTTGATGAGGCGGTTGCCGCCGGCGCCGACACGCTGATTTTCGTGATTAACCGCAACAAGCGCGCGATTGCCGATCATTTTGACGTGGCTTACGAACTGGAAGACACCCTGGTGCGGCGGGAGAAGCACGAACTGCTGCAGGTTGCGCGTAGCGTCTTACCGGCTGGCGTGGAGACGGTCTACGTAGTTCAGCAGCAGGCCCTGGGCTTGGGTCATGCAGTGCTGTGCGCGCGCTCGGTAGTCGGCGATGATGACTTTGGCGTGATCTTGCCCGACGACTTTATTTTCGACCGCAACACCCCAGCGCTGGCGCAAATGGTGCAGGTGCAGGCTCGAGTCGGCGGTTGCGTGGTTGCGGTTGAGCCGGTTGAGCCGCAGTTGACCTCACGCTACGGAATCATCGACGGCAAGGCTACTGAGGAACAGCTGATTCGGGTTAGCAGCATTGTCGAAAAGCCGAAGCCCGAAGAGGCGCCGAGCAATCTGGGTGTGGTCGGAAGGTACATCTTGCCGGCGAGGGTCTTCGAGCTGTTGGCCGAGACTACGCCGGGTGCGGGGGGCGAAATTCAGCTCACCGATGCCATCGCCGCGCTGATCGCCGAGCAGCCCGTGCATGGCTACCGCTTCAACGGCCGGCGCTTTGACTGCGGCAACAAACTGGGTTTTGTAGAGGCTACCGTGGCGATGGCTTTGGAAGATCCTGACACCGCTGCTTCGCTGCGCCAGTCACTGCCTGGATTGCTGAGCGCGAGCTGATGGATTTGCATCGCATAATCAACCACTAGGAGGGAGCGCTGGCAGCTTTTTAGCAGTAGCCACTGGGATGTTGCAAACATGCGCGGCCGGCCGGTTAGAAAAGCCGATAAAGGGCCAGTCCAAACCAAACGCTCAGTCCGCACGCCAGCAGTAACAATGCCGTCGCGCAAAATCGCATCGTGATTGCCATCGCTCTGAGTGCCGTTCCGGTGCGCACGCGCGTTCGCTGCAGCACCTTGATGCCCTGCGGCGGATAGCGGCCTTGTTTGAGGCTCTGTCGAGTTAGCTGCTCCAGCCCAAAGGCTAAACCGGTGCACGCAACCAGCAGTGTCGCCAGTATGGCTGCACCCAGTCTACGCGACAGCCAGACTGCTCGTTCGGCGTCTCCCGCATCGAGTGCACCGTTGATCTGCGTAATCTGCTGGTTTATCGCGTAAAACCCTAGCGCGCCGATCACAACCATCACGATCGTGGCGATTAGAGCCTTTCGACGCTGGCTAGGGTCAGCAGCAACGGTAAGGACGTCTTCAGTCAAGGCAGCAGGCTCCAAGGCGTATTGTGGAAGTATGCATTAACCCGATTCGGATTGATCGGTTGCCCTACCCAGCGGTCGTAACTGTCCGCTAAATGAAGCGCGGCGCACACTTGGGTAGCCTGTCTAAACCGGGTATCGTCGAGCTCGATAGCGGCTGGCCTTGGATAAAGTAGGCAGGTATGGGAGCGCATAACTGATGACGCAGAAATCGATGACCGAAACCCTGCACTGGCCACAAGGTGCCCGGCTGGTCGTGTGCGTGGTTGTCGATCAATGCGCTGAGTCAAAATACGCGGCTGGGTGGCGGCCTGATAGGCGCAGTGAGCGGTTGCTCGAGCTGCTTGCCGAGCGCCAGTTGCCCGCGAGCGTCATTGGCGCCTGCGAACAACCGGATGCCGAATCGGGTCGAATTCATTATCTGCAGCCGGACCCGGCCGCGACGGCGTCGAATGCGCTCTTGGTCGCGTCTCAGGCTAGTAGCGCGGACAGCGCGCTGCCTGACTTTCAGCTGCTAGTTGATGACTCTGCCGAGCCGCTATGGATGGATGACCAAGGGCGCCAACGCCTGTTGATCCCGCTCGATCCCAGCTGCAGCGATCGGCAAATGCTGGCGCCGCCTTGGTGGACTCCTGATGAGTGGTTGCAGTACGTCATGGATAGTTTTGATTGTCTGCATCTGGAAGCGGAGAGAAATTCGTCCCTGCTTGGGCTGCATCTAACCCCGCAGGGCGTCGGTCGCAGCGGCGCAGCTCAGGCGCTCGGCCAATTGCTGGGCTACATTCAGCAGCGGGAATCGGTTTGGATTGCAAATGCACAAGAGATCGCGCGTCACTGCCAGCAGCAGCGCGCGGCCGCCGAAGGGACTAGCGCATGAAAGTTGGGCAACGTTGTTCGATATTACTGATCGCTCTGGTGCTCGCCGGCTGTGCGGCAGCGCCCACCCAGGTTACGCCGCTGATACCGGCAATCCCTGCCGGATCCAGCGCTGCCCCTGGCAATTCACCGGTTCAGATGCTCGATCAGATTGTTACTGCGCTGGCCGGTGAGTGGGATAATCATCAGCAACTGTGGCTGGCAATACAGGGGTCCCCAACTGGCGAGCAGCCACCTGCGCTACCTCGATTGCACTATTCGATGCAGCCTCTACAGGCACCGCAAATCGGGCGCCGCTTGTTTCTGGTTCAGCAGACCGGTGGTGGTCTGACGAACGGGCAAGTTCGCCTGCGCGTCTGGCGTTTCGCACTCGATACCGAGAACGGCGGTGTGCGCCAAGACGTCTATGCTTTCCGCCAACCTGAGCGCTACATCGCCCTGTTGCAGACTGGACAACTGCCGGAGCTACAGCATGAGGACTTGATACCGACGCCTGGGTGCAGCCTGCGCTGGACTGCCGTGGCTGCCAGCGGCTGGGTGGGGTCGATGGCCGGGCAGCAGTGCAGTGCTGGCGATAATCCTGGCGAATTGCCGCGCTACGTGCGCGATCAGCTTTATTTGCAGCAAAACCAGCTCACCGTTGAGAGCACGAGCGCCTTGGTAGGACAGCGAGCGCCGCCGCCGGTTGAGCTGAAAATGCAGCGCGCAAGTTCATTTGAGGGGTGGTTGGCAGTCAACCCGGCTGGCCCTAACGCACGCTCAGGCGATGCACAACGCCCATGGCACACACGCAAGGACTTGCGCCTGCATGACGGCGGCCAGCGTCTAGAAGTGCTTTGGGATGACGGCACGCCAAGCGGTTGGTCATTGGAACTGGCTCGCCTCAAGTATCCGAACGCGGCTGAGCCAATTTTGCGCTTGGATCTGATCGAAGATAGCAGCGGGCAGGTGTTGACCTATGTTTGGGCTGGTGCGGCCAGCACGCAAGTCGGAATGAACTTGGGTTGGTTTCAAGTCGGCTTGACGCGGACGGATGCGCTATCTAAAGATCTCTAGTGTCCTGTCAACGGTCTAATGACGGGTTCAGTTGGTCTGTCAGCGTTCAGGGCAAGGCGTGTGAGCGGCGTATCGGTGGTTTCATACGTCGAGTTGACCGTAGGGAGCAGATCACGCCACGGCGCGCCCATTCTCAATTGGTGAACGGGCGGTGGCCGTAGCAGGAGGTTCACGAAACTCCGGGCTAGATGACGTCATCCATTTGGTTACAATACCGTATACTAGGCTCGTGCAAGGACTGCATGCAAAGGCTCATGGACCAGCCCCTATGAACCGGCGTAGTGATCGAGCTGGTCCGCGCGTTGCGGCTGACTCTACCCAAGCTGAAATACTCGCGCAGATCTTTGAGCGGACGTCGGCGGTCGCCTTCAAGTGGGCTGCGACGGAGGGCTGGCCGATCCTCTATGCCAGCGCCAACGTGGCCAGTTGGGGATACGACGCAGACGATCTATGCCGGCGCCGCCAGCTCTTCGCCGAGCTCATCCATCCTGACGATTTGCGTCGAATCCTGATTGAGGCTGAGCAGCAGTGCGAGCAAGGGATTGAAGGCAATCGCCATCAGTACCGCCTGCGAACCGCGCATGGGAGCTGGCTATGGGTGGACGACCAAACCTGGGTCGAACACGATGCCGCAGGATCTGAGTTAACCCTAAACGGCGTTGTTGTTGACATCAGCGAGAGCAAGCGGACGGAGCGGGCGCTGCACCTGGCGGCGAGCGCGCTGCCCGCGGTACTCAATGAACGGACCGACACCGGGGCAGCAATTGAGGAGCTGATGGCTCGCTTGGGTAGTGGAGCCGGCGCTGACCGGGTCTATCTGTTCGAGCACTATGTGCACGCTGAAAGCGGTGAGTTGATGATCACTCAGCGACACGAGTGGTGTCGAGCGGGAGTGCAGGCGCAGATCAATAACCCGGAACTGCAAGAACTGTCTCTGCAGCAGCAGTTTCCGCGCTGGGTAGAGTGTTTTCGGAGCGGCCGAGCGATCTTTGGCGCAGTGAAAGACTTTCCTGCTAGTGAGCGTGAGCTACTCCAAGGGCAGTCCATCCAAAGCCTGTTAGTGGTGCCGATCATGCTCGATGAGCAGCCCTGGGGATTCCTCGGCTTCGATGCCGTGCAGCAGCCACGTTTGTGGAGCGTTGCCGAGCAGCAGATGCTGCAGATAGCCGCGCTGGGCCTCGGTGCAGCAATCGTTCAAGCTCGCTCGCTGGCGGCTCTGGAGTCTGGCGAGGAGCGTCTGCGCTTAACCCTCCAGGCTGCAGGCGCAGGCGCCTGGCAGTGGGACCCGCGTACTGGCCAGAGCCAGTGGAACGATCAGCACTTTCGACTGCTAGCACTTGATAGCCGCGAGCGCACCGCGGCGAACGCGCAGTGGCGTGAACGTTTGCATCCTGCGGATTTGGCCGCGGTAGAGAAATCCTTGGCCTATTCGGTGGAAACCGGGAAGCCGCTGGATATCGAGTATCGGATCGTCTTAGCTGAGGGTGAAGTCCGCTGGCTGCATGCGTTGGGAAATCGCTGGCGCGATGATCTCGGTGAACCGGCAGGGCTAATTGGCATCGTGTTGGACGTCACTGAAGGACGGCGCATCGAGGATCGTTTGCGGCTCTCGACGGCGGTCATTGAGGCGACGCGAGA
>QIMA01000256.1 GCA_003233535.1 Rhodanobacteraceae bacterium | reverse complement strand
GATTTGCTCATCCGCAGTGCCGCCAGGTCCTGCGGCGGGTTGAATTGTTTGGGGTCGGCCTGGTCCCAAAACTCTCGATAGGGTGATCGGTTAACAGTGCCGCTGAGCAGCGCACCCTCGGCGATTTGCGGATAGAAAAAGGCATATGCTCGGATTTCGCCGGTGGGCAGTCGGTGCATGATGTGCTCGGGGCCCAGCTGCGCTGGATTGTTAATGCCGGCGGCACCGAGCAGTTCGCCTAGCGCATGCAGCGTGTTGTGATGGAACTGCTGTACCCGCGATGCCTTGTCGGTCACGTCCAACGCCTTTTGCCGCTCCGAGTTCTGGGTTGCGACACCGGTGGGGCACAGCCCGGTATGGCAGTGCTGCGACTGAATGCAGCCGAGCGAGAACATGAAGCCGCGGGCCGCATTGCACCAGTCGGCACCCAGCGCCATGGTTCGAGCCATATCGAAGGCGCTGATCACTTTGCCGGCGGCACCAATCTTAATCTGCCCGCGCAGTCCGCAGCCGACCAACGTGTTATGCACCAGCAGCAGTGCCTCACGCAGCGGCAAACCGACGTTGTCGGAAAACTCCAGGGGTGCCGCGCCGGTGCCGCCTTCAGCGCCGTCGACGACGATGAAGTCGGGCAGCAGCTTGCTTTCTAACATCGCCTTAGCGATTCCAAACCACTCCCAGGGGTGGCCTATGGCCAGCTTGAAGCCCACCGGCTTGCCACCAGAGAGTTCGCGCAAACGGTCAGCGAATTGCAGCAGCTCTAGCGGCGTGGAAAAGGCCGTGTGGGCAGCCGGCGATACGCAGTCCTCACCTTGCGGAACGCCTCGCGTGTGGGCAATTTCCGCGCTGACCTTCTGCCCCGGCAAGATGCCGCCATGACCAGGCTTAGCGCCCTGGCTGAGCTTGATCTCAATCATCTTCACGCGCGGATGCTGCGCACGCTTGGCAAATTCGTCGGCGTCGAACTGGCCCTGCTCATTGCGGCAGCTAAAGTAGCCGCTGCCGATTTCCCAGACCAAATCGCCGCCGCCTTCCAGGTGGTAATCGGACAGTCCGCCCTCGCCGGTATCGTGATAGAAGCCACCGCGGGCGGCACCACGACTAAGCGCGAGCACCGCATTGGCCGACAGCGAACCGAAGCTCATCGCGGAGATATTCAGCACCGAGGCCGAATACGGCTTGCTGCAGCGCTCACCGCCTATCTGGACGCGAAACTCGCCGATCTGCGGATCGATAGGCGCCAGCGAGTGGTTGATCCATTCATGCCCGGCCGCATAGACATTGCGCTCGGTACCGAACGGCAGCTTGTCTAGGGCACTGCGTGAGCGCTGATAAACCAGCGTGCGCTGAGCGTAGCTAAACGGCGCCTCGTGGTTGTCGTCTTCGATAAAGTACTGACGAACGAAGGGACGCAGATCTTCGGCCAGAAAGCGCACGCGACCGATCACCGGGTAATTGGTGCGCACCGCGGATTTGTTTTGCCTCAGGTCGATGGCCCCCAGAACCGTCAACGCGCCGAACAAGAGCACTGCGATCAACCATCCAGCGGAATAGCTCAGACCCCAGATCGAAAGGATCAGGGCAACAACGATCAGCGCGTAAGGAAGCAGGCGTAGAGGCATAGTCAGCGGCTCTTGGGTAGATGCGCAGCAAAAGGTGCGAGTTGTGCGCTGCAGGCACGAGAAATCGCCGGGTAGCGGTGGCCGCTAAAGATAACCAACGGTTGGCAAAACTACATGGTCGCGACGCGGTTACGTCCTGCATGTCTGGCCTTGTAGAGCGCGCTGTCCAAGGCTTTTAGCAGCGCCCCTCGGGACGCGACTTCCTTGGTCCAAAGGGTCGCGCCGGCGCTCAGCGTGGTGCCAACGACGACGCCGCCCACATTGAACTCCGAATCGCCGATGCGCCGACGCAAACGGTCGAGCAGCGGTAGCGCTTCGTCCAGCGGCGTTTCCGGCAGCAAAATGGCGTATTCGCCGTCGCCCAAGCGCGCCTTGATGTCCTCTTCGCGCAGCTCCAGCTGCAGCAATCGAGCGCAGCGCTTGAGCAATTCCTCGCCCGCGGCCACGCCTTGCTTCTGACGAATCTCGGTCAGGTGGTCGAGTTCCAAGGCGGCGACCACAAACACATGCCCGCGGCGCCGGCTGCGCGCGATTTCCTGATCCATCAAGGTCTCAAAGTGGCGCTGATTGAACAATCCGGTGAGCGTGTCGTGGGTGACCAGATCGTAGAGCTGATCTTGCGCATCACCGTCGACGGGTCTTTGTTCGCCAAACTGCATCACGGTGCCGCCGACCATAATGTTATCGCCGTCCTTCAGGCGCGCCTCCACCACTGGCCGTTCGTTGAGGTACGTGCGGTTGGTCGAGTTGAGATCGCGCAGCCAGAAACCGGTCGCATCGCGCCACACCCGACAGTGCAGCCGGGAGACCGCACGGTTGAGCAAGCGCAGGTCGCTTTCGGAAGACCGACCAACAATCAGCGGCGTGTCGCGCAGCTCGATTTCACGCCCGACGCCCTCACCCTGGGTAATAGTCAGCTTGGCACCGTTACCGGTCCCAAGGGCCGCCGCCAGGCGAGCCAAATTTCCACGTTCCGTGGTGAGCGTGTCTTGCGGTCCCCTATCACTCATACCCGCACCTTGATTCACTCATACCCGCGCCTTGATCGGCATACGCCTTATCCATTCTAGACGGTTACACGAAAGTCGGTGGGCAAAGGGGCCACGGTCGAATGACAAACAAGGTGAACTCATAGGGATTGACCAAAATCAGACGCAGCCGAGGCGGGCGACGTTAAGTTGAATGCAACGAGGAGCTGAGCATGAAAACCGACGCGCTGACGCGACTGTTGATCGCATCGCTAGCCCGGATATTTCATGAACTCGCGCGATGATCGCGCGAGTTCATGAAACAGCCGGGTTAGGATTCTGTCGCTACGCGGCGCTGCTGCCACCACTGCCACAGCATCCATCCTGCAAGCCCCGCGGCAATCGCCAGCGACAGCAATGATGGCGGCACCACGCTGGCGCTGAGCAGGCTGATCGATGCTGCGATAACCGCGGCGCCAGCGAGCAACAATCCGAGCGCCATGTTCCGGCGACGTGGATCAATACGAGTTCGGCGGCCAACTCCGACGATCCCTACCCACACCGCCAACGTCCCCAGCAGACTCAACCACAGGCCGCCGAAGCTAGCGCTGCGATCAACATAGCGCAGGCTGAAGTAGGCGTCGTCGGTGGCTTGATTGGCGTACAGCTTGGTGAAGCGAAAGCCCAGCCCCTGCGTGGGCAATTCAATGCGCAGCGCTGCCCCCGCACTGGCCGGCATCGCGATCGGTTCATCTGCCATCGACGTCACCACCTGTGTCGCACCAATCTGCATGTTTGACTTGGGCGTGGCGTAGCGGGGTCCGCTAGGCACATACACATCCCAGCTGGAGCGCGTGACGATGATGTCGGGGCGCGGCAGGCTGCCAATGATACTGCCGAAGGTGCTCATCGGTTGACCCTTAGTGGCGTAAACCAGCTCTACCGAGAACGCCGCTGCCGAATTGACCATCTTGATCAGCACGTCGATGGAGTCCTCGGCGCTGTCGGTGGCGAAGGCCGGTTTCTGCGCGTTGCCGTCGACAAACACCGACCAAATTTCCGTATCTAAGGGCAGACTCAAGCGCAGGAACTGTCGGCGCGAATTGCGCACGTCAAACTGCGCTCGGGTCACCGCCAGACCATCGGCGGTATACAGCGTGCGGTAGTTAGCGTGATCGATTGCCGCGACCTGGACATCAATTTCCCGGTGTCTAGTGATCGACAGCTGCAAGGCGAACGGCTGCTCGGTCTCGACATAGCGGTAGGCGAGCAGAATGGGATTGGTGGTCTTGAGCACCAGTTGCCGCGGCAACTCGTTGATCTCCAGCGTCGACAGCTGTTCCACCTGTGTGGCCAACACTTCAAGCGCCGATAGCGCCTCAATGGCAATGCGACCGTGCGCCACGTCCGCGCCGACCACTTCGATTCGCGGCGCGGTGGTGGTGGTGGTGCCGTCGAGCATGATCCGCTCGTAGTTGAGCTCGATGCGGAACTGGCCGTCCATCTCGCGAGTAAATTCAATATCGACGCGCTGCTGCTCGCCTTCAGCCAGCACGCTGTGATTGCGTATCGATGGCCCGGCCACGCCGAGCAAATTCACATCCGCCGGCATGATCAAGCGCAGATCACGCAGCACCCCGGATTTAACGTCTACCTCGATCCCGGCTTGCCCCTTGAGCGTCACCTCGCCAATGGAAATCAGGGTATCGACCTGGGCGTTGAACTTGCCCTGCTCGTGTTCGGGCGTGGTGGTTTGCACCGCCAATTTCGCCTCCGCGCTGTGGTACTTGAAAGTGTGCGAAACCGCCTGCTGTAGCTGATTGTGGAAAAAGGCCGGCAACTCGTTCTCGCCCACCTCAGACATGTCCTCGTGGGTCATCGGCGCCAGCGCCAGATCGCTGCCGGAGAGCAGCGCGATCATCCCCTTTTGCCGAGTCACCCCCACCGCGCGCAGGATCGGCGCGGCAATCGGTTGCACGCCCTCGCTTTGGTCGCTGCCGCGTTCTTCCAGCAGCTGCTCATAGTCAACATTGAGGACAAACTCGCCGCTGACTGCACGATTGAGGAAGACCCGTAAGTGGCGTAGCTCAGGATCGGCGTTCGCTTCGCCCTGCACTTCAATCCAATCGGCGATCGCTCCGGCGGGCGAGGCAATCTGATTCACCTGTGCCTTAGCCGGGATGCTGAACTCCAACACCTTCTGCTCGCCGCGGGTAATCTCGTAGCGGATTGCAGCCTGCCCATACAGCACGCCTTCGGCAGCACTGAGCGATTGATAGACGATCGCGTTTGCGCGTCGTTCCAGCGTCACGTCGGCCGGCAGCGCGTCCATCCAGTTGAGGCGCAAACGATTGCCCATAGGTAGGAAAAAGTTGGCCACGGTTTGATTGTCTTGCTGGCGCAGTTCGACGCTAGCCGCCGAACCGTCGGCCGCGCTGGCCTGAACTTGCTTGTCGCCCTCCAAGCTAAGGGTGAACTGAGACACCGGCACGTCGGGGATGTCGAATTCGGTGGAGGGCACGCCATCAGGGTGGACGACCGGCGAGAGGAATCGTAGGTCGATTTGATGCTCACCCGCCCCGGCCAGGAGCAGCGCGAAGCGACCGTCCTCGCTAATCACTGTGGCCGCCTGCCCGTCGACTTCGATCCCAATCAGGGTGGTCGCGTTGGAGACCAGCGGCACGCTGACTTCACCGTCCACGAACACTTGTGCCGTGATCCGCGCGTGCCAGGCGATCGCGCTAGCGCGCTTGGCGTTTCGCGCCGCCGCCTGCACCACACCGTCGTAGTCGGCGCGCCCGAGCACATAGGCTTGCTCGACGGCGACTCGCCAAGACACCATCAGCGTTTGGCTGCTGGGAACGTTGCCGCTGGCCTGGGTCGAGTTGGCACCTTGGTCAATAACAAGGTTGGTGGCTGGCGCTACGACCAGATCGATATGCGCCTGGGGAATGCTCGCAGTGAACCGCGTCGCTGCAGCCTTGGGAATCGGCAGACTGGTGACGTAGGCGCGATCAGACAATCGCGAATCGGTGTAGTAGCTCAGCACCAATTTGGCCCGTTGACGCTTCTGCGCCAACCAAAACAGACCCTCGGGCCGCTGCACCAGCTGCACGGGAGATCCATTCAGCGTGGCCGACTCCAAGGCCGCACCGGGTCCCAGCAGCGGCACTAGCGTCCACTCGTCGCTGAACGTTTCCACCGCTACCTGCGCACTAACCGTGGCGGTAATGTGCCGCTCCATCTGCTGGAATTGGATGTTCAGCTCACTGCGACCGATGGCGTAGGCCGACGGCGCAGACAGCGGCAGGGTCGTAGCTTGCAGTATCAATCGCTGATAGTCGTTCAGAGGCAAAGTGACCTGACCGCCGGGATCGGCGCTGGCCAGAACTTCGCTAGCGGCCAGCGGCGCGGTCAACAGCGTGCCCAGAGTCAGGCACAGCGCGGCCAAGATGAGTTTGTAGCGTGCTGCGTTCATGGTTTCCACTCCTTGATGGCGCGGTGCGTTTTCGCCCACGCCGCGTAGCGCATGGAATCGGCGAGGAAGGACTGCTGCGCTTGTTCGGCAGATTCCGACAGCGCGTCCAGATAACGGTCCAGCAGTTGCTGGTCGCGAGTCAGATCGGGGTCGTTGGTCCATACGGGCACTGCCATACGTGCGCTGTCGATGGTTGCGCGCATCTGGCGCAGGCCGCCGACGGCCTCGTCCACCTGGCCGCGGCCCAATGCTAGCGCGGCAGCGCCGACCGCCTCGACGAAATGATGGGTCAGTAAGTTCTTCAGCACCGAAAGCTCGCGTGGTCCGCGTTTGAGCTCGCCGTCGGGCAAAGAGATGTGGCTGTGCAGGCTGCCGTTGCGCAGAAAAACCAGATCCTTGTAGCGCAGTGAGACGTCGGCGATGGGGCCGGGGCGATCGACGATCACGTCGAGCAGCAGCGCAATACTGTCGCCGGCAAAAATGCTCGGGATGACGATCTGGATCCCACCTTCATCTGCGCCGCGATCGGCGTCGATGCCCAGGTTGGCGGAAAGGCGCTGATCCATGCTGCGTTCGATCTCGCGCACGCGCTGCGCTTGCGGATCGTCCAACCTTTCCGATCCTAGAACGCTAACTAAGCGCACGCCGGGAGCCAAACGGATCGACAAACGGGCAGCCCGCGCCACCGCGCGACTGGAGGCGTGCAGTTCATCTTCGACCAGTTGCCTAGCCTGGCTGGCGGCGCTCAGGAATCGCCGAGTGCCCAGACCGGCCAATGCCAATTCCTCGGCCTGCGCGCTCACCGAATCGCCACCCAGCGCAACCACGCTGAGGGTGATCCCGGCTTTAGCGCGATCGTGGGCCAGCGCTGTGAGCCGCCGCAGATCGTCAATGTCGCGTCCCGCGATCAGCAGCACCGCGCTGCTACCCAGCGGTCGGCTGGGGTCGTCGTTTAGCTGCACCATCGTTGCGGCGAGCCGCATGGCGGCGTGCAGATCCAGCGGCTCGGCAACATCGGTCTGATCCGCTGTGCCGGCGATGACCTGCTGAGCAAGCTGCAGTGGGCCAAAGCGGAAG
>QIMA01000281.1 GCA_003233535.1 Rhodanobacteraceae bacterium | reverse complement strand
CAGTGCCTCGGCGTAGCGCTCGCTCTGGTACAAACTAAAGCCCCAGGTGAAGCCCAGCATGAGTACGTCAGGGTGGTAGGCGCCGACACTTTCGACGCCGGCGGCGTAGGCCCGCTCAAGCACGACCAGGGCTTCATCGACCTGGTTGTTTGTCGTCAGCAGCGTGGCGTAGTTGGATGAGGTGGTCAAAAAGGCGTTGTGGAATCGCCCGTAGCCGGCTTCCACGCCCTGCAGTGCCAACGCCGCCTGCTCGATCGCTGCCGGCAGGTCGCCGTTGCGGTGTAGAGCCCAAGAATACGAGCGTCGAACGTTCGCGGTGCGCGGGGAATCTGCGCCGCGCAGCTCGGTGGATTCGGCCAGGGCGAACTCCAGCTGCGCCAAACCGCGCTCGACTTCGTCCGCGTTGATGATTAAGTATTGACCGTACTCCGCGGCCCAAGTGGCGCGCCGACTGCGATCTCCGAGTCGGTCGAGCAACTGATCGGTCTTGGCGTACCAGTTTTCGATCGTGCTCTGATCTGAGCCCTTGACGACGTGCGTGTAGGCGGTGCCCAAGGTGCCGTCGGCGGCCACGCCGAGATCGCCGCCGATCAGGGCCAAGAACTGCGCGCGGTCGAACGCGACGATGGCCGGTTCGTGTTCGGCGAGCTCGACCAACGTATCGCCGCGTTGCACCTCGTAGCGCGCCTGCGTGGGCAGGTGAGCGAACCCATCCACGGCGGGTTTGATCTCATCCAGTCGCTCAATCGCGGCGGCATAGCGACCGGCCTGACGATCAGCCCAGGCAGCCGATAGTTGCTCATCCAGTTGACGGTAGCTCTCTGCCTGCGCGGGCCCACTGGGCAGCGGCGCGCGCAGGAGCAGGGCTTCGGCATCGGCGCAGTCGGCCAAGTCAGGCAACTTTTGAATTGCCTGAGTCGCATTGGTGACGATCTGCGCATCGGCGCTGGCGAAAATACTGCCCAGCGCGTCAAGCTGGCGCAGCTTGCTATCCAGGCAGATCATCCGCCGATCGAGCAACTCGCCGGACTGCACGTGCTGCACCTTGGTCGCTTGGCAGGTGCTTTGTCGCTGACTAGTCCAACTCGATAAAAAACGGTCAACGGGAGGCGTTATCCGCTCCCAGGCGTCGCCGGCATAGGTCAAATCAGTTGCCAAGAATGCTTGTCGGATGGCGCCGCGCTGCTCATTCCAAACGACAGACGGCGACGCTTCGATGGGACACAGCGGTGGCTGCGAGTAGTAGTGCAGTCCAATCGCAGCGCTGCCGGCGATCCCTGCGGCGGCAATGTAGGCGTAGCGATTGCGTTCTTTGCGGGGCGGAGTCAGCGCCGCAACCAGTGCATCCATGCTCGGGAAGCGCTGCGCGGGGTCAAGGGCTAGCCCCTGGCGTAGAGCGGCGATTTGCTGGTCGAGCAAGGGCAAGGCTTTGAGCAGTTCTGGCTTCTCGCGCAGCTCGTCCAGTTCCACGCCTAAGTTCGCGGCCACGGACAAACAGTATGAATATTGATCAGACAGCGCGGTTGCGGCTTCGCCTCGCAGCTGTTCTGGAGCCATGAAGTGCGGTGTGCCGAAGCCATCGCTGTGATCCTTATCGGATTTACTCGACAAAGCGAGGCCGAAATCCATCACTCGCACTCGATCGTCGCGGCCGATCATGACGTTGTCCGGCTTGAAGTCGCGATGCACGATGCCCTGTTGGTGGGCGGCGGCTAGCCCAACACCGGCGCCTGCGTAGGCGGCGATGATTTGCTCATGGCTGGGTTCGACGTGGTCCAGCCACTGATTGAAATTCCAACCGTCGACGTACTCGGTAACCAAGTAGACACGATCTTCATGCAGACCTACATCGTAAATCGGCAATATTTGCGGGTGCGACAGCTGCGCCAGAGCTCGAGCTTCGGACATCAACCGGCTATTGGCCAACGCCGAGTCTTCATCCTGCTCTTGCTTGAGGAATTTCAGACAGACGCGGCGATTGAGGGCTTCGTCATAGGCGCTGTAAACGCGGCCCATTCCGCCCTCGCCGATCTGTCGCAGGACCACGAGCCGGCTGACTCGGGTCCCATTCGGAATCGAACCGTCGGCGCGCTCGAGCAATGTGCGGCGTTCATCGATTTGCTGGGTCGTGTTCTCGCTCATCGACGATGGACTCCTGAGCTACCGCGTTGTCCCGATCCCTACTCTAACGTTACACGATGCTTGATTGTGATCGATCAAGCGCAACCCGTGCTGAGCGCGGATCGAGCTCAACGTTCTATCGGGTAGACGTTACTTCGATGCCTGAGCTTCTAGTTTTCCACTAAGTCGCTCGCGCACACTCTGTAAACGACGAAAATAGCTGCTTCGGGTCAGCTTTAGTAACCCCATTGCGCCAACGTGGTCATCGTTGGCGGCTGCTAGGGCAAGTTCGAAAGCCTCGCTCTCGGCGCGGTTCAAGGCAACCGCCAGACTGAGATCCGCATGCCCAGGAGCGGCTGAGCGCATTCGCTTAGACAGGTGCTCACGATCCAGCGGTTGATGGGCCTGCAATAGCAGCGCCGCTCGGGCCATTTCGTTGCGCAGTTCGCGGACGTTTCCGGGCCAGCCATAGCTGCACAGCGCGGCCAGTGCCGCGTCGGTGATTCCGGGGCTAGGTCGCCGCAGGTTGGCTAATTCTGTGGCCAAGAAATGCGTTGCCAACAGCGCAATATCGACTCGCCGGTCGCGTAAGGGCGGTAACTCCAGCTCTACGGCGGCTATCCGGTGGTAGAGATCGAGCCGGAAGCTGCCTTCTTCGATCAACTGGCTGAGGTTGCGGTGAGTCGCGGCGACGAAGCGCACATCCAGCGCTATCGCTTTGCTGCCGCCTACGCGATACAGCGTTGCGGACTCCAAGGCGCGCAGGACCTTGGCTTGTGTGGGCAGCGCCATGTCGCCCAGTTCATCGAGGAAAACCGTGCCGCCGCGGGCCCGTTCGAGCAGGCCGGGACGGGCGTCTACGCCGGTGGCGACGCCGCGCTCGATACCGAATACCTCTGCCTCCAGCAGTTCGGACGGCAGCGCCGCGCAGTTGATCGCCAAAAACGGGCCTTCATTCCGCGGCGACTGGCGATGAATCCAGCTGGCCAGCAGTTCTTTGCCGGAACCGGACTCGCCTTGCACGAGGATAGAAACTCCGCCTTTGGCCACTTTCGCCGCTAGGCCGTAAACCTGCTCCATCTCAGGCGATGCGCTGATTACTTCGGCCGGCATCGTAGCTTCGGCTGCGAACGCTTGACGGTCGGATGGATTAACCGCTAAACCGCTGCTCAGTGCGGCGAGGCCGGTGCGCAGCGCCGTCAGTAGATTCTTCGACAGTAAGACTGGATGCGCGCAATCGATTTCTAGCTGGAGGTCGCCGTGGCTGAGCGTGCGTGTGGTCAGTGATTGTGTCGCGTCGCTAGTTCCGACCGCAGCGAGCACGGAACCTGTCGATCGCACCGAGCGCACGCGTATCGCCGCATTGTCCAGCTGTCGGCTCCAGTGCGCGATCACGGCGGCGATCACGGCGGCGATCGGTTCGCCCCGGTCTAGCCGCTCCATGCTGTCGCCCAAGGCTTCAATGATCGCCCACCCGGTTTGCGGCATGTCGGTCGCAATGCTGGATCCGGGGTTGTTGGCGATCGCCGCGGGAGTTTCGGCCAAGTCGGGCAGGCTGACGACTCGGTCCTGATCCGAATCTGGGTGAATCGTTAGCAGCACATCGCCCAACCGCAGCCGAGTGGATTCGGTCAGCGCCATCGCAGTGATCTTGCGCTTGCCGTGGCGGCTGCCGTTACTGGAACCCAAGTCAGCGACGACTGCGCCGCCGTCGGCAAGCACATCAATGCGCAGATGGCGTCTCGAAACGCCGCTGGCTGTGACCACCAAATCGCTGCTATCTGCGCTGCCCAGGACGTAGCTGCCGGTGTGCAGCACGCGCTTGGTCGGTGCTTGCGGGTCGATACCGATTTCAATGACCGCGCTACCGCGAGTTTTCATGGACGGGCGACTAGGCTGCGAAAGTAAGCGCAATAGTGCCCCGTAGCGGTGACTATGCGCAAAGGTCTGCGTCCTAGGTCAGCCTAGCGCGGCCCGATCTCTGACTTTGGCGCCAGAACAACGGAGGACGGTAAGAGTAGCCAGCCAGCGCCCATTGAGAATTCCTAGGCGCAAAAAGAAAGAGGACCAGGCCAGCCCCATTGCCGACCCAGTCCTCCGAGGAGACTCTTCGAATCTTTAGCGACTACATGCTGAAATGGTGCCGGCAGAAGCGCTGGTCAAGCGGGTCAGGTCAGCGCTGTTGGTAGAGCTGAACTGGGCGTCGGTTGCGTTGATCGTGAGCTCGGCCGACTCGCAGTTGGTGAAGCGCACGTGGGCGGTACCGAATTCAGTACGGATGACCTGAGTGGGGTTGGAGGTGGAGAAGTAGCCGCCACCGCTGGTGGTCACTAGGTTGGCGATCAGCGTGTCGCCGACAATCGGGCCATCGCCGAAGAACCAACGTTGCTCACCGCTGCCGTCGTCAGCGTAGCTATAGCCACTGATCACGCCGAACATCTGGCCGTCGCGTTCGCTGATGTCGATAACGTAACCCTCACCGGCTCGGGCCGGGCTGTACCAAGCGCCACTGAAGCTGGAATCGATCAACCGCGTGACGGTGATCTCGACCAAGTTCGGGTTGCCGGTGCTGAAGTCAGCTATCTGCGAATCGACCAAGGCACCGGCCGCATTGGTCCCGCCGAGGATGTTGACCGGCGTGCCGCTGGGGTTGGCCACCGACCCATTGAAGCCCGGGTGAGCGCGAATGCCGGCGGTTTCCGGATCGCCCTGATCCGGCCCGGTTTGGTTGAGGAAAGCCGCTTCCGTTTCCGTGTTGGCCTCGGTGCCGGCATCAAGAACCATGCTGCCAGTTACGCGGAAGTGCACGGGAGAGAACTGGCCTTCGGCGTCGAAGACCTGGAACTGCCGCGGTTGGCCGTTGGCAATGAATGCATCGTTGGATGGGATCACCATGGATGCGTAGCTGACGTAGCGTTCGCTGCTGGGGTCAATCACAAATAGCTGCTCGGCGACGCTGTCGGTGTCGAACACGGGTGCCCCTGGGAAACCGCTTGGCTCGAAGATGGTGGCGTCGGTGCCATTTCCGCTGAACAATTCGGTGAGCGGTCCGGTAGTGCCGTCTTCGGCTAGTCGCTCAAGCGCCGGACTGGCCGCCGCACCACGGTCATACAGATCGAAGCTGCCGTCGTGGAAGCCGACCCAGAATGGGGTGAAGAAGATGCCGCCGGCGGGCTGCAGATTACGAACGCGCACGCGCACGGTTTGCGCTGCCGGACGCAAGGTCACGCGCAAGATCGGATAGCCGGACTGGCTGAAATCGGCTGCCAATGGGTCGAAGCCGATACCCATAAAGCTGCCGCCGAGGATGTTCATCGGGCTGCCTTCCGGATTGCCGATCGAGCCGTTGAAGCCCGGATGCGGCCCGATAACACCGTTCTCGACGGTGCCCTGGTCTGGTCCGGTTTGATTGAAGAACGCCGCTTCGGTCTCAGTATTCGCCTCTGATCCGGCATCCAGCACGCGACGTCCATAAACGGTGAAAGAGACCGGTCCCGTGGGCTGCCCATCGGCATCGAATACCTCAACCGCCTGTGGATTACCGTTGGCGATGAAGGCGTCGTTGGATGGGATCACCATTGTTGTATAGCTCAGGTAGCGATGCGTAGCTGGGTCAAGCTCAATACTGGCGTGCGCGGTCGAACCTGGCTCGTAAACCGGGGCGCCGGCAAATCCCGAAGGCTCGGTGATCACGACGCTGGTGCGGCCGCTGTCTGCGCCGAGGAATGCTGCATCCAGCGGTCCAGTAGTGCCGTCTTCGGCGATGCGCTCCAGTTCGGGGCTGATCGGCGAGCCGCTGTCGTACAGATCAAAATCACCCGCATGGAAACCGATCCATACCGGAGTTAAAAAGACGCCGTTTACGGGCGCCAGATTCTCTACGGTGATCTCATAGCGCTCGGCCATGGCGGGCGCGCTGAGCAAGCCAGAGATGGCAGAAGCGAGTACGAGGCGACGAATCGTCATGACAGTTCCTGTGCAATTGAAAGTACATGTACTGTGCGCCGGTCACTACTGTCAGTTACGTCGCAATCGTCCGGAAATCATGCTCAATCGTACAAACGTCGATTTACTCACACATTGGCTGCGTGGAGTCCAAGTGCGTGCTGAAGTCTTTGCCAGGCCCGATTTGTGCGGCGCTTGGCGGGTCAATACCGGACAGTCAGAGCGCGCCGTATTTCACCTGCTGACCTCGGGCAGGGCTTGGCTGCATCGGCGTGATACCGAACCGGTAGCTATGCGGCCGGGCGATTTGGCCTTTATTGCGCCAGGGGGGTGGCACGCGCTTACCGCAGAGGCGGAAGCGAGCGAAACCACACACTCTTTGCCTGGTGCGGGTGAAATCGAGGCCGATTTGGTTTGCGGTTGGTTGGACGTGGCTGACCCGGGCTGGGAAACCCTGCTTGGGGCGTTGCCCCAGGCGGTGGTTTTGAGCGCCGATGAGGCGCATCCGGAACTGTCTGGCCTAGGGCGGCTAATGAGCGCCTTGGCCGATGAGCGCAGCGACGCTAACGCGCTGCTGCTGGATCGGTTGGCCGAGGTGTTGCTGCTGCTGGTATTGCGCCATTTGTTGGCCAACAGTGAGAGCGCACAGGGGCTGGTGGCTGCGCTGCAGGACCAGCGTTTGGGGCGATTGCTGCAGGCAGTCCATGCCGATCCAGGACAGCCTTGGAGTTTGCAGGAGATGGCATCGCTGGCGCAGATGTCGCGAACCGTTTTTGCCCAGCATTTTCGCGACACGGTGGGTGAGACGCCGGCGGCGTATGTGCAGCGCTGGCGCATGCAACGGGCGCGTGAATTGCTACGTAGCCCCGGTCAGTCCGTGGCTCGAGTAGCGGAAATCTGTGGTTACCGAACGGAGGCGGCGTTCCGCAAGGTGTTCCGGCGTTTGGTAGGCGACGCGCCGCGCGGCTACAAGCGCTCCGTGGCAGCGCAGCGCCATTAGCTCGTCGCGAGCACCTAGCCCGGAATTTCATAAACTTCACGCGCCCTCGCTAGGCCCTTGATCGCCCAGCGACTTTTCCTCAGTCGGGTGTATGAACCACTACA
>QIMA01000462.1 GCA_003233535.1 Rhodanobacteraceae bacterium | reverse complement strand
GAACCTCGGCCCGAGTGCCGCTCCATTGGCCGTTGTGCGAGTACACACTGCCGATGGTCCATTCTTGACGCCACCAGCCTAGGCTCTCGGTGAAGGTGTCCTCCATCAGCGCATAATCTTCGCGGCTGAGCAGGTTTTCGGTGTGCTTGAGCTGGAACAGCAACTTGCGCATTTCGGCGCTGGACATGATCCAGGCACCTGAAGCACAGGTATGGTTCTGATCGTGTGGCAGAGTGCCGCTGCTGTCCGCAGCATTGTCATACCATTTGATGTAATTGCCGCTGGGGTTGGCGTTGGCGATCTCGGCCATGTTGCACGAGCCGGTGATGGAGATTGGGGCGAAGATCTGTGAATTGACCAAGCCGCGGTAGCTGTTGTTCGTCACCATCTGCATGAAAGCGTCGTAATCGGCGTTGCTGTAGCCTGCTGCCTGCGTTTCAAATCCGTGCATGAACTGCGGGGAATACATGTAGGCCATGAGGATCTGAAAGATGCCCAGCATGTTTGAGTAAGACCGCGTCCCAACCGTGGGCGGGGCGCTAGCTGCGCAGGCTGCAAACTCACCGTCGATCAATCGCGTCTTGATGTCGCGTCCACCGCAGGACGAGTGAATAAAGCCGCCACGGTGCTGCAGCATCATCCGCAGCGTGACCGGACCCGAGCCGTTCTCGCCCACTGAGAACCGCGGATGCACCTGGGAGCGCCAGCGATATGGCAGGAAATTCACGATCGAACTGTCCAGATCGGCGCCGAACTCGCTGGATACTTTGATCGCAGCTGCCGTAGTGATCAGCTTGCTGACGCTGCCCCAGGGCGTTTCAGTGTTCACCGTGAAGCTGCGTTGCCCGCCCGCATCACAGTGGGTACGTGCTAGCCCCTGCTCGATCTCGGCGACTATCTCACCGCGTCGGTTGGTCAAAGTTACCGCGTAGCCTTTCACGTTCGACGGCGCCATGCTGAGAATCATTTTGTCGACGAAAGTGCCTGTGTCGATCCCTGGGCTGGGCTGTTCGAAAAGCTGCGGGTTGAAGGGAACCGAGTTGCAAGGCGCCGCCAAGGCGGCGGTCGATGCCAGGGCTAGGGCCAAGCCGAGCAGGCCTCGGCCGATCGGTCGTC
Source organism: Rhodanobacteraceae bacterium (assembly GCA_003233535.1). GTDB lineage: Bacteria > Pseudomonadota > Gammaproteobacteria > Xanthomonadales > SZUA-5 > SZUA-5. The sequence goes on along the minus strand of QIMA01000462.1, from coordinate 6,058 downwards.
GATAATGCTGGGGCGGCGCATTGTCCGCCCGTTTCCGTTCATTCGTGTTCATATTGCGTGCTCCTCCGGTCGGCTACTTCAAGCGAATCCAACGCATCTTCTGGATGTTGCCGATGCAAAAGGCCTCGCCCGACACAGCAATCGTGGCGCCCGAGCTCTGCGCCAGCATGGCCATGGAGAAGGCTTGCTTGCCGGCGTCGGTCGTACCGTCAAAGCGCAGCGACCACGTACTGTCGGTGGAGCAGGCGGGTTTGCTCATGCCGGCGTTGCCGCTGAGCTGGATCACCACGTCGCCGTTGTAGGCGTCACCGACAGCAACCTGAGTGATTGTTTGGTCGTTGTAGATGGTTGCTGCGTGGGCAGGTTGAACTACAGCGACGGCAGAGATGAACAGGGCGGTGGTGATCGTTAGGGTTTTGATGTTCATGGTGGTTCCTCGTAGTTTGCGAGTTGGTGGGTCCGGATTGGACCCGTTTCAGACACGCGATTTCTCGGGTGTTACTGACCAACACGAGGAAGTAGGGCAAATGCGACATCCGGCCACCAAAACCGCTCTCATTGGTGGAAAACACGGACGCGGTTGGCAGTTTTGGCGATTGGGCTCGGATGCCGGCTGCATGATCGTAGGAGCGATTTGCTCGCGAAAACGTTGCGCTCGGCGGTATGGTGAGACCATTCGCGTGCAGGCACGCTCCTTCCAAAAACCGGAAGGCGCTTGTGGCTTGTCAATGCGCAGAAGCAAGGCCAGCGCAGAGCTGATCCGCCAGCTCAAGCCTTAAACGTGCTCCGATAGGCGCGCGGCGTGGTTTGCAGGCAGCGGCCCAAACGTTTGCGCAAGTTCGCCGCCGTACCCAGACCCGACTGGCTGGCGATCTGCTCAATGCTTAGATCCGAACTTTCCAGCAGCTCCCGCGCGCGCCCCACGCGCTGATCGGTGAGCCACTGGTGTGGGCTGAGGTTGGTCAGCTCCTTAAAGCGGCGCTGGAAGGTGCGCAGCGAATAGCCAAAGCGCTTGGCCGCCTGGTCGATCGCCAAGTCCTCGGTGCAGTGCGTAGCCAGCCACTGCAGCACCGGCGCGAAGGTATCGTCGTCGGTCTTGCCGTGCGCGGCTTCCACATACTGCGCTTGGCCGCCTTCACGGTGCGCCGGTGAGACCATTCGCCGAGCCACCGAATTGGCGATCGCGACACCAAAGTCTTCGCGGATCAGCGCTAGGCAAAGGTCCAGTCCAGCGGCTGCTCCGGCCGAGGTGTAGATCGGTGCGGCGCTGTCGTCACGGGTGTAGATCGCGTTTTCCCGAATCTGCACTTGCGGGAAGCGCTCGCGCATTTTTTGCGTATGCAGCCAGTGCGTGGTTGCCAAGCGTCCATCAAGTAAGCCGGCGTGGGCGAGCGCAAACGCGCCGGTACAGATGCTAACCAGACGTGCGCCGCGCTGATGCGCTTGCTGGAGCTCCGTGATGAAGTTTTCTGCCGGTCGCACCAGCGGATCAGCCCAGCCGGAGATCAAGATGGTGTCGGCGCGGCGCAGATCACTTAGGTCACCTTCGGGGTGGAACTCCATGCCGTGGCTGCAGTAGATCCGCCCCGGCGCCAATCGACAGGTTAAGAACTCATACCAGTCGGGGCTGAGCTCGGTTCGATCTCGGCCCAGTATCTCCCGCGCGCTGGCGTACTCGAAGGCGGGAATGTGGTTGAAGACCGGTGCGGCGATGAGGTGTCTCATGCGTACTCTCGTGATTGCGAATGGCGTAAATGGATCGGTGTTTGACGATTATGCCGCTATTTATGGCGTATTTGTAGTGAACAATAACATTCACGCCACAAACGGCACAAATTCGGCTTTCACTAGCCAAGGAGAATGTCATGCAACCGAGTATCCAAACCCTGCGCATGGGTCGCCCCGAATGGGTGATGCTGATGATCTTATCGGTGCTCTGGGGCGGTTCGTTTTTCTTCGCCAAAGTGGCTCTGGCTGAGGTGGGCCCACTGCTGCTAGTGCTGCTGCGCGTAGCGATTGCCGCGGTGGCGCTGGGCGTCATCGCGCGCATGCTAGGCCATCGGATTCCGGCCTCGGCGCAGCTGTGGAAGCGCTTCTTCATCCTCGGCGCAATCAACAACCTGATCCCCTTCAGTCTGCTGTTCTGGGGACAAACCCACATCGGCGGTGGGCTGGCGTCGATCCTCACCGCGGTGGTCCCGGTGTTCACCGTGCTGGTTGCCCACGCGGCCACCAGCGACGAGCGAATTACCCCGGCCAAGAGCGTGGGCGTGGGTTTCGGCGTGCTAGGAGTGACGGTGATGATCGGCTTGGACCTGCGCAGCGGTCACGACTGGCTCTGGCTTGCAGCGATGGCGGCCTGCTTGGTTGCCTCACTTTCTTACGCCTTTGCCACCGTCTATGGACGCAGCTTCAAGCCCTTCGGGCTACCACCGCTGATCATCGCCTTCGGCCAGGTCAGCGCAACCAGCGTGATGATGTTGCCGATCGCCTTGGTCGTGGAACAGCCCTGGCAGCTGGCGGTACCGTCATTGCCCACGATCAGCGCGGTGCTGGGGTTGGGTTTGCTGTCCACGGCGTTGGCCTACGTGCTGTTCTTCCGCATCCTCGACCGCGGCGGCGCCACCAATTTGTCGCTAGTGACGTTCTTGATTCCGATTAGCGCCATCGCCTTGAGCACGCTTCTACTAGGCGAACAGCTGCATACCAGCCACGTGCTCGGCATGCTGCTGATCTTCGTCGGCTTGGCCGTCCTGGACGGTCGCTTGCAGCGCCTACTCACTCGCCCCACACGCGCCAAAGCCTGCGCCCAATCCTGTTAGCCCGGTTATTTCATAAACTTCTGCTGCGGCCGCCGATCTTGGCGCCGTGGCGCGATCTGCTCCCTACGATCGGCTCGACGTATGAAACCACCGCTACGCGGCTCACACGCCTTCGCGGCTCTCCAGTCCGCGGACCACACCACGACACCATCTCAACGCCCTCGCGACGAAGATTACGAAATATCCGGGCTAGGAGCACGACATGAGCACACCCAAGCTAATCATCGCCAACAAGAAGTACTCGTCCTGGTCACTGCGCCCGTGGCTGGCGCTGAAGGTCAAACAGATCGACTTCATTGAGGAGCTTTCGTGCTTCGATCACAGCACCAATCACGCCCACTTCTGGGAGTTTTCGCCGACTAAGAAAGTGCCGGTGATGGTGCTAGGCGAACAAACCGTGTGGGATTCGCTAGCGATCCTGGAAACCCTGGCCGAGCGCTACCCGGAAACTGGACTATGGCCCAATGACCCGCAGCAGCGGGCACATGCTCGGTCGATCAGCGCCGAGATGCATAGCGGATTCCCCGCCCTGCGCGGCGAATGCCCGATGAACATGAATCGGCGGCCTAGCGCGGTGGATCTTAGTGCGCAAGCGCAGGTCGACATTGAACGCATACAAACGCTGTGGGCCGATTGTTTGCAGCGTTACGGCGGGCCATTTCTGTTCGGCGAGTTCAGCATTGCCGACGCGATGTATGCGCCGGTTGTGAACCGCTTCGAGGTCTATGCGATCGAGACTAGGCCGGGCACCCAGCGCTATATGGCCGCGATCCGAGAGCTGCCGGCGTGGCAGCAGTGGGAGGCGGCGGGAAAAGCCGAATCTTGGGTCTCTGAGGTGGTGGATATTTGAGCCTAGCGCGGCGGCCGGCAAGCTGGCCGCCGCCCACGCAACAACACGATCTCGCTATGGCTTCCGAAAATCGCCAGCAACAGCGATCGCTCCCAGTTATCGTTTCGGCAACGGGGCCCTTCTGGGCCCTATGCTCTTTTTCCTCTTCAGCCCCTTCTACTAGGACCCACTCATGAACTTTCGCGATCTCCACGTACCCGGCAACCCTTTCATCATGGCCAACGCCTGGGACTTAGGCTCAGCCCAAATGCTTGCCGCATTGGGCGCTAAGGCCATTGCCACATCGTCGGCTGCGCACGCGTTCACCATCGGTCTGCATGACCTGGGCGAGGTCAGCGGCGAGCAGGCCATTGCGCACGCCGGTGCGCTTGCGGCCGCGGTGAAGGTGCCGGTCAGCGGCGACTTCGAAAACGGCTACGCCAGCGATGCCGATGGGGTTGCCGCCACCATCAGCGCGGCGATTGATGCCGGCGTGGCGGGTGCCAGCATCGAGGACATCAATCTACCGAGCACGCAGCCTTACGCCTTCGACGTGGCGGTTGCGCGCGTCGAGGCCGCAGTTGCCGCTGCGCGGAGCGCAAAGACCGACTTCGTACTGACCGCTCGCGCCGATGGCGTAATGTACGGTCGCTACGATCTGGACGAGGCCATCCGCCGATTGCGCGCCTACGAGCAGGCCGGTGCCGATGTGCTTTTCGTGCCGGTGCCGGGTTCTATCGACGATTTGGCCCGGATCTGCGCTGCGGTGAAGGCGCCGGTGAATGCCTTAGCCGCCGGACCCCTGGTGAATCATCGTTTGAGTGACTTTGCCGAAGCAGGCGTGGCCCGAGTTAGCTTGGGTGCGAGCTTGGCGCGAGTGACCCATCGGGCGATCCGCGACTGCGCCCTGTCGTTGTTTGAGCAGGGTGATTTCGGCTGCCTAGCTGATTCGATCAGCGGTGGCGAAGTCGAGAGCTTGATGGACCGAGGCAAATCGAAGCGCTAACGCGACGATTCAAATCGGCAACGCCGACGCGCTAAGTGCGTCGGCGTGCAAATCGTCCATCCGATGAACCGGCAGCTTTTGCCCTGGTCTCGGCTATTGCGCAAGTTGTATACGAGACTTCGCTGCTGATGAGGGAGGAGCGCTATCGTTGGACCACTACAGTTGCGGTGTGCCGGCTCTTTCGTTGGCGCGTCCCCCTCCCCCTACTCGACTTGCCCTTGAAATCACTGGATTAGAGCCCGAGAAATTATCCTATGAACGCTTTCATACATGGACTAGGCGGACTTTTGGACATTGCTCCCCAGAGCAAGTTTGCGAGCGGTCGCGAGCGGTCGTCTGACGACATCATGCGGCGTGCGTGGGTAGCAACGTTTGAAGCTAAGAAGTTAAAGCAAATACAAAAAGCCCCGCTTGAGGCTAAGAAAATAGAGCAAATACAAAAAGCCCTCTTCATGAACGCAAAGGGGAAGGTAAGGAGGGTCAGCATCGAGAAAACCCCTGAGGGGAAATATATTGTCCGGCTAACCTGATCAAGATGCAGACAGGAAAAAGCGGCCAGCCGAAGGGGTTGTCGTAGGCAGAGAAGAACTTGTGGCAGTGCTGGACGAGGTCGGGCTGTTCTCGGCAGAGTATTCTGGCCCTCCTCCCCCGGCAATGATCCAGGCATACGAGGACATCCAGGAAGGGCTGGGCGTCAGCCTCCTGAATACGACGATCGAAAACGCAAAACACATCAGAATGCTGGAGCACGAAGAGCTACGAGCAAGGGTGAGTGAAGCTAAGACCGGGCAGTTCATGGCTTTCGGTGTTGCTGTGACCGGCTTGTTCTGCTCTGTCTACCTTGGCGTGAATGAGGAACCCTGGCTAGGTGCCGTCATCGGCGGAGGGACGCTGGTCGGTATCGTTGCGGCGTTCCTCAAAAGAGAAGGGGCGGTGAGGCGAACGGAACCCTTGCCCAAAGGCCCGCCTGAACCGGCGCGGGAAGAAGTGGACGGCGATGGGTGAGCCAAGCCTCCGAAGGAGAAGGAAGGATGAACGAGAGCACACAAGGCCGAGTTACAGGAGATGGGCTGGATCTCTGCCTGCCCTTTGCCCTAGCTCTCAACTGTCTACTACTCTCTGCTACCCAACGCCGCCAGCGGCTCCAACTTCGCCACCTTATGTCGAATCGCCAGAGCGGCGGCCACGGCGGCCAGGATCACCACTATCGCCGAGCTGCTAAGCGTCGCCGGAGAAAGATAGGCCGGCAGTCGATAAAGTTCCGAGCGCAGCCCCATCGCCATTAACTGAGTTAATGCCCAGCCTGCAAATACGCCCAGTCCAGCGCTGCCTAATCTGATTCCTTGTACACCGGGCGACACACAGTTCCAGTAGCCAGTGCAAGTGGCCAGGAATACGCGC
>QIMA01000204.1 GCA_003233535.1 Rhodanobacteraceae bacterium | reverse complement strand
TGGTAATCCCGCTATTTGTCGGTCGAGAACGCTCGATTCGCGCGCTTGAGCTTGCGATGGAGGCAGACAAACAGATCCTGTTGGTGGCCCAGCGTTCGCCTGATGTAGACGATCCGACTGCCGATGACCTGTATGAGTTTGGTTGTTTGGCCACCATTTTGCAGTTGCTCAAGCTCCCCGACGGGACAATCAAGGTGCTCGTCGAGGGCGTGAGTCGCGCTCAGCTGACTGAGTTTAGCGAGGTCGACGGCCAACATCGTGGGCGTGCTCGTACGGTGGACTCTTACATCGAGCGTGATGCACGCGAAATAGAGGTGTTGACCCGTTCGCTGGTCAGTCAGTTCGAGCAGTTCGTTAAGCTCAACCGAAAGTTGCCACCAGAACTGCTGACTACACTTGCCGGAATAGATGACCCCTCGCGGTTAGCCGACACGGTTGCCGCGCATTTGTCGGTGAAATTGTCCGACAAGCAGGAGGTACTCGAGCGTGCTGAATTGGGAAGGCGTTTCGATAGCCTGATCGCGCAGGTCGATGGCGAAATCGACGTTCTCCAGATCGAGAAGCGGATTCGCGGTCGGGTAAAGTCGCAAATGGAGAAGAGCCAGCGCGAGTATTACCTGAATGAACAAATGAAGGCGATCCAAAAGGAGCTTGGAGAGCTTGAGAATGCGCCAAACGAGCTCGAAGATCTGGCAAAGAAGATCGCCGAGTCCGGAATGCCCAAGGAAGTCGAGGCCAAGGCTAAGTCTGAGCTAAACAAGCTAAAGATGATGTCGCCCATGTCGGCAGAAGCGACGGTAGTAAGAAACTACGTCGATTGGCTGGTAAACGTTCCTTGGAAGTCTCGCTCGCGAGTTCGCAAAGACTTGGTTGCGGCTGAGACGGTGCTCGACGAAGACCATTTCGGCCTGGAGAAGGTTAAGGAGCGGATTCTCGAGTATCTCGCCGTGCAGCAGCGCGTGCGCAAGATGAAGGGTCCGATTTTGTGCTTGGTCGGCCCGCCAGGCGTTGGCAAGACCTCGCTCGGTCAGTCCATCGCGAGGGCCACGAATAGAAAGTTCGTGCGTATGTCTTTGGGCGGGGTCAGAGATGAGGCTGAGATTCGCGGTCATCGTCGCACCTACATCGGCGCGCTGCCCGGGCGGGTGGTGCAGAACATGTCCAAAGTCGGGACGCGTAATCCGCTGTTCATGCTCGACGAACTCGACAAGATGAGCATGGATTTTCGTGGTGACCCATCCTCAGCACTGCTGGAAGTGCTTGATCCGGAACAAAACCACAGCTTTAACGACCACTACCTGGAGGTAGATTTCGACCTATCTGAGGTGATGTTCGTAGCCACTGCTAATTCGTTGAACATGCCCCCAGCGCTGCTCGATCGGATGGAAGTGATTCGGATTCCTGGCTATACGGAAGACGAGAAGGTAAACATTGCTCGACGTTACCTTTTGCCCAAGCAACTGAAGGGAAATGGGCTGAAAGAGCGTGAGTTGAAAATCTCAGACGCCGCTTTGGTTGACTTCGTTCGCTACTACACACGCGAATCCGGCGTGCGCAACCTTGAGCGCGAAATATCCAAAGTGTGCCGCAAAGTGGTCAAAGAGATCTCTCTGCTTGAGAGTGAAAACAAGCAGATTGCTGCGGACGCGAAGGCGGCGGGCAAGGCTGGCAAGAAGATTAAGACGTCGATCAAGACCATCAAGGCCATCTCGGTGACGCCGAAGAATCTCGATCGCTATCTCGGCGTGCGCCGTTTCCAGTACGGTCGCGCGGAAGACCAAGATGAGATTGGCTTGGTGACCGGCTTGGCCTGGACCGAAGTGGGCGGAGAACTGCTCAGCATTGAGGCCAGCACGGTGCCTGGCAAGGGTAAACTGCAGCACACTGGGCATCTCGGTGAAGTCATGCAGGAGTCAATCCAGGCAGCGCTGAGCGTGGTTCGCAGTCGCAGTGAGCAGATGGGTATAGATCTGGACTTCCACCATAAACGGGATATCCACGTGCATGTCCCAGAGGGTGCGACACCGAAAGATGGGCCCAGTGCAGGAATTGGCATGTGCACGGCGCTGGTTTCGGCGCTGACTAAGATCCCGGTAAAGTCCGGTGTTGCCATGACCGGCGAGATAACCCTTCGAGGGCGAGTCTTGCCGATTGGCGGGCTCAAAGAAAAGCTCCTGGCGGCTCATCGCGGCGGAATCAAAACGGTACTGATTCCGGAAGATAATGTGAAAGATTTGGCTGAAATACCGAAGAACATCACGGAGGATTTGACTATTCACAGCGTGCGTTGGATTGATGAGGTTTTGGCCCTCGCGCTGACCCAGGCGCCGACCCCGAAGCCGGGATCGACAGACCCCGGTGAGGCCCCAAACTCCGAAGCCGAAGGGGCCGGAAAAAGCGTAGTAAGGCCGCACTGAGCCCGATTCTGGCCCAGAATGAGACGAATCTGAGCCTTTTATTCGGTTGGTTCCTTGTTCGATATCGAGCGCACTGGTATAACTCCGCGGCGCTCGTAGCGCGGGCTAGGCCGGCTAAGTGACTACCTAGTCCGCTGGCCCCTGATTAATGACAAACTATGCGCTGGGCAATACACCCACGCAGACCGCAAAGGGAGTTCCCATGAAGAAAGGTGAATTGGTTCACGCTGTCGCAGAAGCCGCTGAGTTGAGCAAAGCTGATGCGGGAAACGCCGTCGACGCTTTCGTTGAGGCCATTACTAACGCGCTCAAGAGCGGCGATGCGGTAACGCTGGTTGGTTTTGGAACTTTCGAAGTTCGCCAGCGCGCCGCGCGACAAGGTCGCAACCCGCGTACTGGCGAAACCATCGAGATCAAAGCATCCTCGATTCCCAGCTTCAAGGCTGGTAAAGCACTTAAAGATGCTGTAAATTAATCGGCTTGTCTGAAGGGTGCTTAGCTCAGTGGTAGAGCGTCGCCCTTACAAGGCGAGGGTCGGGGGTTCGACCCCCTCAGCACCCACCAAGTTTTGGAGCGGTAGTTCAGTTGGTTAGAATACCGGCCTGTCACGCCGGGGGTCGCGGGTTCGAGTCCCGTCCGCTCCGCCAAAATCACAAGGGCGCCCACGAGGCGCCTTTGTTCTTTCTACCATCTGCCGGCGTACCATCGCCGCAGATCCGCGACTAGATGAGTCCCCATGCTCCAAGCAATTCGCGAAACGCTTTCCGGTTGGGTCCTAATTGTCATCGTCATTTTGTTGGCCTTGCCCTTTGCCTTATTCGGAGTCAACTCCTATTTCGAAACCAATACTTCCATGTCCGTGGCGAAGGTTGGCGAGACTGAGATAACTCCCGATGAGCTCGCTCGTGCGATCAGCAATGAGCGAAATTACTTCCGGGAGATCTTAGGTGCCGACGCTGATCTGGATTTCCTCAATACTGCGGAGCGCAAGCGTGCCACTTTGAATCGACTGGTAGACGCTGAGTTAGCGCGTCAGGACGCGCGGGAGGCTGGCATCACTGTGCCTGCCGGCCGACTCAGAGAACGCATTCTGGCTGTCGAGGCGTTTCAGGTTGCTGGCCAGTTCGACAATGATCAGTATCTGCGCGTTCTCACGAGCAATGGCTTGACTCCAGCTCGGTACGAGCAAAGCATCGTCGACGAAACGCTGCAGGCGGAGATCGGCACACAACTTCGCGCCAGCTCAATCCTTAGCGAAACGGAAATTGACCGGCATGTGCGGTTGCGCGACCAAACTCGCAGCTTCAGATCGATCATGCTCTTGGGCGCCGAAATCGAAGCGAATAGCGAAGTTAGCGACGAGCAAGCACAGGCCTACTTTGACGCAAATTCTGGCGATTACATGCGGGCGGCGCACGTCATAGTCGATTATGTAGAGATTAAGGCGGACGATTTGGTAGCGGACGAGCAGCCGACCGAACAGGCGCTACGCGCCGAATACGAAGACCAGTCAGCGCGATTCGTTACCCCGGAGCAGCGACTGGCGTCGCACATCCTGATAAACATAGACGGCAGTGATGCGGACGCTGAACGGGCCGCGTTGGTTCAGGCTGAGGCGGCTAAAACTAGGCTCGATGAAGGCGAAGACTTCGCCGAAGTAGCCAAGCTGGTCTCAGCCGACATTGGTTCGTCGGAACAGGGTGGCGACCTCGGCTGGTTGGAGCGCGGAATCACCGATCCTGCCTTTGAATCCGGTCTATTTGACCTAGCGGAGGGTGAGGTTTCCGAGCCGGTCCGGGGCGCAGACGGCTACCACTTGATTCAGTTGCGCGAATTGCGCGCTGAACAAGCGAAGCCGTTCGAAGATGTGCGTGCCGAGCTAAGCACGGAATGGATGCAGAGCCACCGTGAGGAAGCGTTCAATACACTGTCGGGCAAGTTGGTCGATCAGGTAAATGCAAGCCCCAAGAGCCTGCAGCGAGCCGCCGATGCGGTCGAGTTGCCGGTCCAACGATCGGCGCAGTTCGAAAATGCTTTCGCGACCGGTTTGTTTGCTGATCCAGCCCTGCGCGCCGCCGCCTTCGACGATCTGGCTATCAAACGAAATAGGGTGAGTGAACCTATCGTGATCGCTCCGGAGCACTTGATTGTGCTGCAAGTAGCGGAGCATCAGCCTAGCGCACCGAAGAGCTTCGATGATGTTAAGGATCAAGTCATTGTTGCCATTCGGGCCGAACGTCGGGCTGAGCTGTTGGCTGCGCAAGCCAAGACCCTGGGTGATCGACTGAATGCTGGTGAGAGCGTCGCGGTGATCGGCGAGGAACTGGGGAAAGCGCCCAATCTGGCCGAAGCCGTCGTGCGAACTGCGGCTAGTCAGGATCCACGTGCACTCGCCGAAGTGTTCAAGCTTCGTCGTCCTGGTGCCGAGCCTGTGCGTGCAGCTATCAAGCTTAGCGAGCAAGAGTGGCTGCTGATCGAATTGACTGCAGCGGTCGACGGTGACCCCTCTGGACTTGACGACGCCGGTCGTGAATCTGTTCGCCAACAGATGAACAATCACTGGGCAACGCTCGAGTTCTCCGGATACTTGGAACATTTGCGCTCGGTTACGGAGATAGAGATTGACGAGGCGCGCATTCCGTAGCCAGCCGACACGAAAGCGATAGATAAAGGCCCGAGCATGCTCGGGCCTTTTTTGTCAGCGACGCACGCTGCGCGTCTAAGGTGCTGGACTGCGCTGGCCCTAGCCCAGCCGGCCGTTGATTCCCTTGTTTAGTGGGCGCCTAACTCGCCCATAGCCACATTGCTGTAGCCGGCGTCCACATACATCACTTCGCCGGTGATTCCGGAGGCTAGATCCGAGCTCAAAAACGCCGCAGCGTTACCGACTTCCTCGGTGCTAATACTGCGCCGTAGAGGTGCCGTGCTCTCCACGTGATCAAGCATCTTGCGGAAGTTTGAGATTCCCGCAGCCGCGAGGGTCTTGATCGGTCCGGCTGATATGGCGTTGACGCGGATGCCATCCGGGCCCAGATCCTGCGCCAGGAAACGCACGCAGGACTCCAAACTTGCCTTGGCCAGTCCCATGACGTTGTAGTTCGGTAGCGAACGCACCGCTCCTAGATAACTCAATGTCAGCACCGAAGCCTGTCGCCCCTGCATCATCGGCATCACTGCGCGAGTGAGCGCCGCTAGGCTGTATACGCTGACGTCATGGGCGATATTGAAGCCCTCTCGAGTCACCGCGTCGACGAAACGTCCTTTGATTTGATCCCGCGGCGCGTAGCCGATCGAGTGCACTAGAATATCCAGGCCGTCCCAATGTTTGGCTAGACCGGTCGCGAGGCCGTCAATCTGTTCATCATCGGCGACATCACAGGGTAGAACCAGTTCGCCGCCAAACTCGGCGCAGGCGTCCTCAACACGCGATCGCAAGCGTTCGTTCTGATAGCTGAAGGCTAACTTCGCTCCTTCTCTCGCCATCGCTGCGGCGATACCGTGGGCGATCGAACGTTCGCTGGCGATGCCGCAGATGAGTGCGCGCTTACCTTCTAGAAATCCCATCCCTAATGCTCCGTTTGTGGGCGGCGAGCGAATGCCGCCAGTGCGAGTAAAGTTCGGCCAGCGCTGAGCGCAACCCTGTGGCCGCGATTATCCCTCGCCTGGAAGGCAACACAAGGACTAAGCGCATTCGCACGCGCCGCGATTGCAAGGCGCCGCAGCGACTCGGCGCCGATTCGGCTCTGGTTCTATGGTGCCAATTTGAGCCGTTGCCCTACCTGCAGTTTGGTTTTGGCATTAAGCCTATTCCACTGGCGCAATTCACGCACGCTGACCCCATAGCGGCGGGCCAGGGTCCACAAGTTGTCACCCGATACCACCACGTGTGTTGTCGGTGCGTTGGTGCCAGACGATTGAATAATTGCTGGATCGGCTGCGATTTGTGCTGACTCAAGGGCCAGCAGCGCATCCGCCGCAGCTGCCTGCACTAGCCAATGGTGGCCAGCATGGCGGGCTTGGGGCCCGCGGATCGCGCCGTTGTAGCGACGTAACGATCGCGAGTCCAACCGCAATGCCGATGCTATACGCTCTGCGTCGGCGGCGAATGGCAGTTCGACTGCGCGCAAACGCGCCGGCGGCGGCAGTGGCGGCATCGCAAACCCATAGCTTTCCGGATCGGCCATGAGGCAGCTCAGAGCGGCGATCTTGTCCAGATAATCGATGGTGATTGATGACAGCGGCAACTGACGTGCAGACTTTTTACCAGAACTTGCCATGGCCCTCGCAACACGACCATCTCCAGCGTTGTAGGCGGCCATTGCCAGCGGAAGATCATCGTCGAAGCGCCGCAGCAGCCGTTCAAACAGACTCAGTGCCGCCGTTGTCGCCAGCACGGTATCGAATCGGTCGTCTCGTCCGGCCTGTACGGTCAATCCCAAGCTTCTCGCGGTGCTGGGGATCAACTGCCACATCCCCGCTGGGCTGCGACCACGCCCCGGATAACCCTGATACGTGCTTTCGACGATAGGTACCAGCGCAATCTCCGCCGGTAGATTCCGCCTAGTCGTTTGCCGTGCGACGTACTGAAGTATCGGCGCGTAAGCCGTTAGCTGCGTTTGGAAGCGCTCAGGGTGACTGGCGTAGCGCTTAATCCAGTGCTTCGGTCGCGATTGCTCACAGCGTTTTGGCTGTAATCGCTCGCTCCACGCTCGCCAGGCGCTGTTTGGTTCGGCTGGCTTTGCCGAGTTCGGCGGCCAAGCAGCTAAGGCTGGTGGAAGCGTGGGCGCGGGCTTGGCCGGCTCTGCGATCGGCTCCGGCGTCGCTGGTTGTGCAGGTACTGCTGCATGCGCAGG
>QIMA01000217.1 GCA_003233535.1 Rhodanobacteraceae bacterium | reverse complement strand
CGTTTGCCCGACAATGGTCATGACGTTGGTTTCGTTGTCACTGCCGAGCCCTCGGGCCGGCAGGTTGGTGCTGATCGCCGCCGCGCTCACGCCTGGTAGATTTGCCATGCGATTGAGCAAACGGTCGACAAACTGCACTCGATCGTCAGTTCCCTGATGCGCCGCCGTGGTCAAAGCAAGCTCGGCGGTGAGCACGTTATCGGCGCGGAAACCTGGATCAACCGCCATGCTCCGCTCCAGGCTGAGCGCCAACAAGCCGGCACACGACAGCAAGACAAAGGCCAGTGCGATCTGCGCGACGATAAAGCCATGGCGCAAGCGCTGGCTGCTGCGACTGGCGCTGCCGCCCCTGGCCTCGGCGTTAATCGCGTCCGTCGTTGGCTGGCGCAGGCTCAACCAAAGCGCCGGCAATGAGATTACTAGGGCCATGCTCAAGGCAGCGGCCACCGCGGTCAGCAGCAGCCGTCCATTCACAGCCAGGGGTGCGACCATAGGCAACCGATCGGCGCCCCAGGATGTCATTGCGGCGATTCCAGCGGCGCATACGCCAAGGGCAAGCAAGCCGCCAAGTCCGCTGAGCAGCAGGCTTTCGCTAAACACTTCACGCAACAAATGCAGGCGACTGGCCCCTAGCGCCTGGCGCACGGCGATTTCCTTGCGCCTTGCGCTGACTCGGACGAGCATCAGGTTGACCAAATTGACGCTACCGATCAGCAGCAAACAGAGCACACCGATCTGTAGGAGCAGCAGGCTCGGGCGAATTGCCGCTACGTGGTCGGCCTGCAAATTCACCACCGTGACTCGAAATCCAGCCGCTTCGACTTGGTCCGCCCAAGGGAAGTCACGCGACTGGATCTGGTTGTCGGCTTCGACTTGGCGTTGCGCTTGGGCAACGCTGACGCCCGGTTTCAGTCGCGCTATCGCGTCGACGCTGCCGACGTGCAGCGAGTTCACCGCGCGCTGTTCGGCGTTGGAGACCAATGGAAGATAAATCTGCGCTTTGCCTGCGATCCAGCGAAAATCCGGCGCAAGGACGCCGACGATGGTCATCGGTGTGCCGCTGACTCGCATCTTTAGCCCGAGTACTTGGCGGTCAGCAGCATATTGTTGACGCCAATAAGCATCGCTGATGATGACCGACTCGCCCTGTCCTGGAGTCGTTTCTGCATCGTTGAAAGCCCGGCCCAGAACGGGCTGAGTACCCAGTGTGGCGAAGAACTCTGGCGATACGCGGAGCACCTCCCGGCGCTCGGTGGCTCCAGTGGCTCCGATCAGTTCCGTGCCGTAGCGCAGCGCGGAAACGGATTCGAATGCTTCGACCCGATCGCGCCAAGCGTAGTAGTTGTGGAGCGAGGTGCGATCACGCTCCAACCCGGCTTTGGGGTAGCTGTTATAGACAGTGATCAGATGCTGCGGTGACTGGTAGGGCAAGCCGCGGATCAACGCCGAGTCGAAGACGGCAAAGATTGTTAGATTGGCGCCCAGGCACAGGCCCAGTGTTAGCACGACAGTTAGCGCAAAGCCGGGTTGGCGGCGAAGTCGGCGGAGCGCAAGGCGAAAATCGGTCATGGCAGAGCCCATTGGCGGCAGAGTAGGGGGCCGATCCAATGTCTGATCGACAAGCCCATGGGTCTTAAAGCAAAGACTGGGCCAGACCGGCGATTAAACGATTAAGCAGGGCCGAGGTAGTGATGGCGGAGTGTTTTGCCGTTCGCTGGGGGTGCTCGGGTGATGCCGCGTGGTCAGTTTCGCCAGTTATCGGGTCGCTCGTTACCGCAGCCTCGCAACTTGACGTTAGCGCACTGCAAACTCCAAAACGCGATGACGGCCATCATCGGCGATCACGACGAGTCGATGCTGCGCAGCGCGGGCGAACTCGATTGCGAGCGCTTCGGCATCGTTGGTTTGGCCCAAGAGTCTTTCGTCCAGTAACCAAAAGACCCGCCCGTCGGCGCCTAGCGCACTCACCTCGATGCGTACCGGCGCGCCTGGCCCCTTTGCCGAGCGCAGTATGGCGTTGTGGTTAAGCCCACGCACCAGCAGCTGGGCCGGCGCTAGCTGATCCGGCTCGCAGTCTTCAGCGAGTGCCGGCAGCCGCGACAGCCGGCGCTGTGCGGCGCTGAGCCAGGGTTGCGCTCTGAGCGGCCAACGCGCTAATCGGCGCTGCTGGAGGCCGTCGCCCAGGCAGCTTTGGTTGCGCCTGCGCCGCGCTTGCGGATCGTAGGCATAGTCGACTTGTGCGGCTTGCCAGCGGTTCGCATCCAGGTCTGGCAGGGTTCGTGGAGTGAGGCCGTTTAGCAGCCAGGCGTCGCGCTTTTGCTGGCATAAATCGGCGTTGTCGGGTTCCGCAGCCTGTCCCAGCGGCCAGCAGACTACGCGCTGACTGACGGAGGTGGGGCGCGCCTGCGTATGCGCGATTGGCGGCAGGCTCTGCAGCACTTGAGCGAGTAAGGGTAGGGCGGTGACTGCGCCATATTCACCGGGTACGGGTGTGCCGTCCGGACGTCCAATCCACACGCCCAACACCAATCCGCCCGACAGGCCTATCGCCCAGGTGTCGCGGAAACCGTAACTGGTGCCGGTTTTCCAGGCTAGGCGGGTACTGCGGCCGGGAAGGAATAGGGAACCGCTGCCGGCCCTGAAGGGGTCGCGTTGCAGCGTCTCGCGGATGATCCAGGCAGCGCCTGGACTAAGCAAATAACGCTCGCGCAGCGGTTCGTCCGCGGTCAATCGCGGGGTCGCGCTGAGGCCGTTGGCGCCGAGCGCTCGATACGCACCAACCAGCGCCTCCAGATTGGTCGCCGCGCCGCCAAGAATGATGCTGAGGTTGGGCTTGGCCGCCGCCGGCAGCTGCAGTGCAACGCCGGCATGGGCCAGTTTGGCGGCGAAGGTTGCCGGCCCGACCCGTTCCAGCAGATCCACTGCCGGCACATTCAGCGACAGCCGCAGCGCGTCGGCGGCGCTGACCGGACCCTGAAAGGCGCCGCCAAAATTGCTCGGCCGATAGCCGCGCAGACTGCGCGGGGCATCTACCAGCAGCGATTCAGAGTGAATCAGACCCTGATCTAGGGCGAGACCGTAGAGAAACGGCTTGAGCGTCGATCCCGGTGAGCGCGCTGCGCGAACCATGTCGATATGGCCCAGGCGCTGCGGATCGGCGAACCGAGCACTGCCGACATACACCCGCACCTGGGCAGTGGCCGCCTCCATCACCATCACTGCGGCTGAGGTTTGCGGCGGCAGCCTATCCATGTAGGCGGCGACGCGCTCGACGACGATGCGCTGCCAGTCCAGATCGATATGGCTGCGCACGCGCTGCGCGTTGTTGCGCTGGACCAGACGGCGAGCCAGCAGCGGAGCGAATCGCGGGCTGGTCAGGCGCTGCGCGACCACCGACTCGATGCGCGCCTGCTCGATCTCATCAGCACTCCAAACGCCTAGGCGCGCCATTCGTTTGAGTACTTTGTCGCGTGCTCGCTGCGCGCGCTGCGGATGGCGGTCGGGTCGCAGCCGCGAGGGAGCCTGCGGCAACACGACCATTAGCGCCGCCTCGGCTCGGCTCAGATCAGCGGCCGATTTGCCCAGATAGCTGCGGCTGGCGGCTTCAACACCCTCCAGTGGGCCGCCGAACGGCGCATGTGCAAGGTAGAGCTCGAGTATTTCGCGTTTGGACAGCCGTGTTTCGAGCTGCAGTGCGCGCGTGATTTGCAGCAGCTTGCCGGGGACGTCGTGTGGCAAGCCCTCGATCAGTCGGGCCACCTGCATGCTTAAAGTGGAGCCGCCGGAGACGATGCGCTGATGGGTCAGCGCCTGACCTGCGGCTCGCACTAGCGCCAGCGGATCAACGCCTGGATGCCGATAGTAGCGCCGGTCCTCATAGCTGAGCAGCGCTTCGATGTAGTAGGGCGACACTTCTTCCACGCTCACGGGAGTGCGCCACACGCCGCGCTGATCGGCGAAGGCGCGCAGCGTGCGACCGTCGCGGTCGACCACCACCTGCGCCGCGCGCTGGCTGCGAAACTGCGCTATCGGAGGCGGCAGTAGCCGATCCAGCACCAATACCAGCGCGACCAGGCCGAGCATCAGCCAGAGTGATCGGCGCAGCCAGCGGCGCTGCGTCGTCGCTGGCAAAAGCTCGGTTTTGCTCACCGACACTGCGCTGCAGCTCCGCGCCGGATGCCTACCTACTGCACCGAATCGACTCGGATCCGTGGCGGGGTCGATGTGCCGATAGCGCGTATCTGTGGCCGGTACATGTCCTCGGCCTGCGGCGGCGGTACCAAGTAGTCGCCGGGCGAAACCGCACGCACCAAGTAGACCAGATCGACTTCGTTGCCGCCGCTAAGATTCAGCGCGGCCACGTAGCGATCATCGCGAAACTCTTCGTACTGAACTGGGCGGTAGCTCAGCCGGTCAGCGATGGATTCGCCTTCGATGATCAGGTCATTCTGCTGCGCGCTGTCCATCAGACCGGGATTCTCTAGCTCCAAACCGCCCGGCAGCAGATCCACGACCATGGCGTCCGGCACATCGCTGCTGGCGCTGATGCTCAACAGCACCGCCAGGCCTTCTCCCTCGCGCAGCTGGCCGCCACTCCAAGGCTTGCCCTTGAGGTCGAAGTAGCGACGCTTAATGCTGATGCCTTCGCTAACCGGTTGTGGTGCTTGCTTGGGCGTGCCGACGCGTTCGTCGACGACATAAATGGCGGCGTCAGATTCGGGTCTGAACTGCACGCCAGCGCGCAGCTGAGACGCGTTAAGGTCGCGGCTGACTGCATCGATTTCAACGAAGTGCAGATCCAAATCGGCACCGTTGATGCGTAGATCAAAGCGCTTGCCCTGAGCTTCGGAGCCAGCGACCGCCAGCTTGATCAGCGAGACGTAGTCATGCGTGGACAGCCAGCGCTGCGCGTGTGCGTTGCGGGCGACACTGAGCAGTTTGTCCTGTTCCTTAGGTGGCAGGCGCTGTTCGGCCAGACTTAGGGCCAACTGTTCAGCCTGCTGGCCGATTGGTCGGCCATAGCCATAGACGCCCTTGGCTTCAGCCGGCCACAGCTTGTCGCCAAAACTGCGGCTCAACGCGGCGTTGCCGGTCTTTTCATCACCGGCGCGAATCAGCGCCAAGCCTAGCCGAGTGAGCGGCAAGCCGCCTATCGCCTTATTGGCCTGTTTCTCGTAAATGTTGCGCAAAGTACCCAACGGCGCTTGATCGACTCGTGCCAGCACCAGTGCGGCGTGTGCATTGAAGGCTAAGCGGGCGTGGGCCGCTGGCGCGCCGTAGTATCGAGACCAGGCAACCGCTCCGCCGGAAAGTAGCTCGGTCTTCAGCCGTTCCAGTGCCTTTTGCAGTAGCTGTGGCGGTACCGAGAAGCCGGCGTCTTTAGCGTCGAGTAAAAACTCGGTTACGTACGGCGTGATCAACGGATCGTAGAAATCGCCGGTGGACCAGAAAGCAAAGTGACCGGAGCTCAGCTGCATCGCCCCGATACGATCAATCGCGTACTCCACGTTGCGGCGGCGCGTAGCGTCGCTAAGTTCCGGTAGGCCGAGCCGCTCGACCACCTCCGGCGAGGCGAGCAAATAGGCGTAGGCTTTAGACGTAGTCTGCTCGACGCAACCGTAGGTGTAACCCTGCAGAAACTTCATCGCCGATAGCACCGGTACCGGCAGTCTGGGCGTCATCGTGATCCGCGCGCTAACGCTGTCCGCCAGCCACTGCTGGGGTACGCCGGTCGCGCGATAGCTGTCACCGACGGGTAGCGTTTTGAATTGACTCTCGCGATCGCTGGGCCAGCCGGGGCGCACGACCATTTCGAATTCGCGCTCGGTCTGCTCGCCGCCGCCCTCAGCACGAATAACGAATCGACCGATGCCCACGCCGGCGGTGGCGCGTAGCGGAAAGGACACGGTTGCGCGGCGATCCTTGGCCACTTCAACGCGCGCGCTGCCGCGCTCAACCTGCAGCGGACCGTCGGTGCTGATTTCGAGCTGGAAAACCTGGTCGCTGCCCAAGCCGTTGTCGATGTCCACGGTCAGCTGCGCACGATCGCCCGGGGCCATCACTCGCGGCGAACTCGCCTCCACCGTTATCGGCGCACGCACACGGGTTTCACTGGCCGCCGCGCCGTACCGATCACCGCTATAGACCAGAGCCGAAACGCGTAGCGCACCGTTGAACTCGGGAACCTCCAGCTCTACCGAAGCCTTGCCCTGCGCATCCAGCGCCACCGGTGCGCTGCCTAGATCCACGGTTAGCACTTTAGCAGTGGGCCTGCGGGCTTGCGGCAGGCTGGTGATTAGCGCCGCATCGCCGCCGAAGCGCAAACGCGCGCGCTGGCCGGCCAGCGCCTCGATCACCCGACCATACAGATCGATCGCTTCCGTACCGTAGCGGCGTTTGGCGAACAGCGCCTTAAACGCATCCGGCAGCGCGAAGCGGGTGATGTTGAGAATACCCTGGTCAACGGCAACCACGCGCACCCAGGCACTCTGTCCGGCTAGTTCCGGGGCGCTGATGTCGACCTTTAGTGGCTGCCCAGGCTGCATTTGCTCAGGTGCCTGCAGCGCGACCTCAACCTGGCGTTCGGCGCGATCGATGGGCAGATGGACGATTCCCACGGCGCGCTTGGGCGTAATCCGCTCGACCGCTGATCCCGGCCGAAAGACTAGCGCGGTGATGTAGATATCATGGCGTTCCCAGTCCGCCGGGATTTCCAGCGTGTGCGTCGTGCTGCCGCTGATCTCGAGTTGTTCGGACAGCAGCAAGCGATCCGACTCAACCAGCAGCAGCGCCGGGCCATCGTGCGGCGAGGTAATGGTTAGCTGCGCGGTATCACCACCACGATAGCTGGTTTGATCCAGCGCCAGCTTGACCTTGTCCGGCCGGGCGTCGAGCCCCTGGTTCGGATCGTCATAGCCCCAGCCGGCGACGAACGCGTAGCGTGTGAGCGAGCCGCTTTCCGGATCACTCATTTCCAGTCGGTAGTTGCCCCATTCCAGATCGAAGGCCAGCTCCAGCGCCTCGCTGCCGCCGATTTCGACCTGACGGCGCTCTTGTTCAATGAAACGCTGGGTGAAGTCTGATTGCCAGCCCAGATCAGCATCGTATTGCCAGTGGTATTGGCGTTCTTCGCGGATCAAGCGAACCTCGGTGCTTACAGCGGGCAGGGCTTCGCTATTGCTGTTTAGGCGGCGCAAGTCGAACACGGCGCGGCGGTCGGCGCGGCCGTCATCAAAACGCGGCAGTACGGCGAGCCAGCGGTCGTTTGGC
Source organism: Rhodanobacteraceae bacterium (assembly GCA_003233535.1). Taxonomy (GTDB): domain Bacteria; phylum Pseudomonadota; class Gammaproteobacteria; order Xanthomonadales; family SZUA-5; genus SZUA-5. The sequence continues at coordinate 8 of QIMA01000217.1, read as the reverse complement.
CACAGCAC
>QIMA01000568.1 GCA_003233535.1 Rhodanobacteraceae bacterium | reverse complement strand
GATGCCTTGATCGATCCCGCCTATGTGCCATCAGTCAGGGCCAAGTCGCTGTATCGCAAGCGTCGCAGCTTTTTCTCAAGTTCCCAAGCGGCTGAGTGAGTACCCTCAGTATCGGATTTTTGAACAATTATTATTGTGCCGCACCAGTTTGCCATGCGCGACGGGTCATCTCGCAGAAATTTTCATGATTCGCTGCGAATAAAAATTACTCAATAAAAATCAAATGTTTAGACTGGTTTTTGCGTACTCTGTTCGGCGCTACTGGAGCTTCGCTCCGCTAATACGGTTGACAGCTCTACTGACTTTTGGGATTCCATCGGTAATGTTCTTGCGATGCAGCATAGATTTTCGCGCAGTCGGCAGGGACGAAATCGATAACCGGTAAGGAACACGATGATGGCGGATGAGCAAGGCGGACAGCTGACGGGCGCGCAGATACTGGTTCGGGCACTGCTCGAACAGGGCGTTCGTCACATCTTTGGCTACCCTGGCGGTGCGGCCCTACCGATTTACGATGCGCTGTTCAATCAGGATGAAATTGAACACATTCTGGTGCGCCACGAGCAAGGCGCGGCGCACGCTGCCGAAGGCTACGCTCGGTCGACGGGTAAAGCTGGCGTATTGCTGGTGACCTCCGGTCCCGGTGCGACCAATGCGGTCACCGGTCTCACCGATGCGCTGATGGATTCCATACCGCTGGTTTGCATTACCGGGCAGGTGCCGACGCATTTGATCGGTTCGGATGCGTTCCAAGAATGCGACACGGTCGGAATTACCCGCGCCTGCACTAAGCACAACTTCTTGGTCAAAGACGTCAACGATTTAGCCCGCGTGATTCACGATGCCTTTTACATTGCGACCACCGGGCGGCCGGGACCGGTCGTGGTAGATATCCCGAAGGACGTGCAGTTTCGCCTCGGCAAATACGCCGGTATTTCCAATATCGTGCATAAGACCTACCGCCCACAAACCGAGCCCGATCCGGCGCGAATTGCGCAGGCGGTGGAGCTGATGGCGAACGGCAAACGTCCGGTGTTCTACACCGGTGGCGGCATCATCAACTCAGGCCCGCGCGCCACCGAACTGCTGCGTGAACTGGTTCGGCTGACCGGATTTCCGATCACCTCCACGCTGATGGGTTTGGGCTGCTATCCGGCCAGCGACAAGCAGTGGCTGGGCATGCTCGGCATGCACGGTACCTACGAAGCCAATTTGGCGATGAATCGCTGCGACGTGTTGATCAACATCGGCGCTCGATTCGACGATCGCGTGACTGGCCGGCTGGATGCCTTCTCGCCGGTATCAAAGAAGATTCACGTCGACATAGATCCGTCGTCGATCAACAAGAACGTGCGCGTCGATGTGCCGGTGTTGGGCGATTGCGCAGTGGTACTGGAGGCCATGCTCAAGGCCTGGAAGGAGCGCGTTAAGCGACCGGACGTCGCATCGGCAACCACTTGGTGGGCGCAGGTTGATGCCTGGCGCGCGCGCCGCTCGCTGTCCTATCAGAAGTCTGAAGCAACGATCAAACCGCAGTACGCGGTGGAGCGCCTTTATCAACTCACCCGCGATCGCGACACCTATATCACCACCGAGGTGGGGCAGCATCAGATGTGGGCCGCGCAGCACTATCACTTCGAACAGCCCAATCGCTGGATGACCTCCGGCGGGCTCGGCACGATGGGCTACGGCATTCCCGCTGCGGTGGGTGTGCAGGTGGCTCATCCGAAGTCTTTGGTGATCGACATTGCCGGCGAGGCTAGCGTGCAGATGACTATGCAGGAAATCTCGACGGCGGTGCAGTACCGTTTGCCGATCAAGATTTTCATTCTCAACAACGAGTACATGGGCATGGTCCGCCAGTGGCAGCAGCTGCTGCACGGCGGTCGCTATGCACATTCGTATTCCGAGGCGCTGCCGGACTTCGTTAAGCTCGCCGAGGCCTACGGTGCCAAGGGCATCCGCGCCCGCACACCGGCCGAATTGGATGCCGCGATCATCGAGATGGTCGGCTACGACGGACCCGTCATCTTCGACTGTGTCGTTGAGAAGCTGGAGAACTGCTACCCCATGATTCCCAGCGGCGCCGCCCATGACGAAATGATTTTGCCTGACGCCGTTGACGCCGTCGGCGTTAGTGAGGCGGGGAAGATGCTGGTTTAGAAAAACAGGGCTGAGGGGTGAGAGCTGAGGGCTGAGGAAGAGCCGCCGTTCTCAGCCCTCGTCCCTCAGCCCTAAGTGGCTACGAAGAAAGACGTTCACACCAGAGCAATGGAACCAGCCAGATGACCTCCAACCAACCCGCCTCCGCCTATTTTCTGGTCGACGACAAAGTGCGACCGCGTAAAGCGACGCTGTCGGTCATCGTCGACAACGAAGTCGGTGCGCTGGCCCGTGTGGTTGGCTTGTTTTCAGGTCGCGGCTACAACATCGAGTCGCTAACGGTGGCCGAGACTGACCATCAAAAGCACACCTCGCGGATCACCATCGTTACCTCCGGTACCAATGAGGTGATCACTCAGATCATGGCGCAGGTCGGGCGGTTGGTGCCAGTCCACAACGTCGTCGATCTGGCGGTCGAAAAGCCCGGTGTGGAGCGCGAAATGGCGTTGATCAAAGTGGCAGGAGAGGGCGACCGTCGCGCCGAGGCGCTGCGCTTGTCGGAGGTCTTCCGCGCCCGCGTCATCGACATCACCCACACCAGCTTTATCTTTGAGCTGACCGGCACGCCGGAGAAAACCGACGCCTTCGTCGAGCTGATGATCCCGCTGGGGATGGTCGAGTACAGCCGTACCGGTGTGGTCGCGATTGGCCGTGGTGCGGAGGCGCAGTAGGGCTGGTGGGCCGAAGTTCTGGGTGGTCGCATCAGTACCGGTAGCCAGCTCCAGTGGTCAGAAAGTTAGAATCCGCGCTGCATGCCCTTAGCCGGGACCAACTTGGACGGCGGTGCATCCCACATCAGTTTGACTCGTACCCTCAATGCACTCTATACGCTGACTCAGCACCTGTGTTCGTCTAGCCGGATATTTCATGAACTCGTTCAACCCTACTCAAAGCCATCTTCGAACAGCGGGTCGGGAAGTGGCTCGTCGATGCTGCCATCGATCTGCAGCAGGAAGGCCATCAGCGCATCGCGATCTGCACTGGACAGTGCCAGCACCCGGCGATGTGGGTCGGCCAGAGCGGTCTCGGCGGGACGGGTGATCTGCACTTCGTCGATCGTGGTCGAGAGGTTGCCGTTGGCTTGAATGCTGACCGTGTTGTTGCCAGGGGCGAAAGCAATGTTCTCGAAGCGAATGATGCGCCATTGGGTGCTCAGCCAGCCGGGATTGTTGCCGGTGTTGGGCAACTGCACCGGATAGTTCACGCCATTAACGGAGATGACGAACGGCTGCAGCGCCTGGTATCCGGCGCTGTAACGCAGTTCCACCGCGCCTAAGCCGCCGGCCCCGCCGTCAACATTGGCGAAACTTAAGCGGTGCCCGGCACTGGTGAAATGTACCCCCGCCCGGCCCTTAAAACTGTCGTCGGTGTAGGTCCATACCCCCGACCCAGTGAGGCTGGCACCGCCGCTGATTAGTCCGGACTCGGCCTGTAGCACCGGTCCGCCGGCGACTGCGAAGACATCCGCCAGGGTGGGCGCAGAACCGTCGTGGAAATAGGGCGCGGTGTTCCACAGCCCGAGCAGGGTCGGGGTGTCGATCCCGCTTAGCGGTCCGCCGAGTCGGTTGCCCGAACTGGTGCGCAGGGTACCCACATTGCGCAGATTGGTGCTGCCCAGAGGCGAATCGGTGTAGCGGGCACCGGCATGACAGCTAGAGCAGCCCTGGGTGACGAAAATGCCCTCGCCGGTATCTCCTTGCGCGGTCATTGTGCCATCTGCTTGCCTATAGGGGCTGCGTGGCAAATCGCTGGTCCCCAGCGAAGCGACATAGGCGGCCAAGGCGTCCAACGTAGCGCTACGTCCGGCCTTGGGTGGGCCCAAGGGCGTGTTGCTGGCGTTGAACTGTGCTTCGGACATGAAGCCACTACCGCCGAAGGGACCGCGGATGTCGTGCTCAAAGTCCTGAATTTCATCGAAATTGGCGCTCCAGTGCACATTGCCATGGCTCATGCCGGCGCGCCCGCGCAAGCTGGTGGTGTTGCGCAGGCCTTCGCCGCGCCCGCTGAAGTCCCAAGTGCGACCGTCGTGACCGCCGTCCAGATGACAGCTAGCGCAGGCGATGTAGCCCTCGGCGCTCATTCGGGTATCGGCGGCGTTGTAGAAGATCTGCTTACCGAGCAGGACCTCGGGCGTCAGCGTTTCGGTAGCGATCGGCAGCAGCGTGGCGCTGAGTGAAATATTGCCGGTTTCAAACAGCGGCGCGCTATCGATCGCGCTCAAGCTGCGATCCATGAAGTTCTGCGCATAGCTACGGCCGCTTAGCGCATCAGTACATACGCCCTGCGGGGCCAGTCCAGCCTGCAAGCGAGTCACCATGCCGCCGGTGCCGGCGCTGCCGGAAACGCTCAGGGCGTCGAACACGGCGACCTCGTTATTGCCCTGCAGCGCGACTAGCAAGTAGTCGCCCAGGGGCGATGCACTCACCGCGCTGGCCGAGTCGGAGTTATCGATATCGACCTGGCGTAACACGCTGCCGTCGCTCAGGCTGAGCTGAACGACGATATTGCGCAGCGTGTTGTCCTGGTCCAAGTCGTTGAAAAAAGTCGTGCCGCGCTGGGTATTGGCCTTGTTGGCGGTAAACCACAGGCTTTGACCATCGCGCGATAACAGCAGTGAGCGCAGCTGATTGGCTATACCGCGTCCGGAACCGGTGCCGTCGGCATTTTCCTCGCCGCCAAAACGACGCACGCGCAAGGTGCGCTGCAGGCTCATTGCGCCGCCGTTGTTCACTTCCCAGATTTCCGCATGTTGCGTCGTCGACAAGAACCGGCTGACGTAAATCCGACTGCCGTCAGCGCTGACCGCCAATGCGCGCGCCGTTGGACCCAAGGCCAGCGTTCCGCTTAACTGACGCGTATCGGCCTGATAGCGCAGCAGCATGCCGGAACCGTGCAGCGTCGCGTAAACGCTGCTGCCGTCGGGCGCAGCAGCGGTGGCGATCGGCGCGCTGCCGTGGGCGGTGGCTATGCGCTCGATCAGGCTGCCGTTGGCGGCATCGCGCACTTCCAGCGCATCATCATCATGACAGGCTATCCACAGCTCGCTGCCGGCCAAGGCGACGCTGCGTGGATCGGCACACACCGCCACTTCGAATTCCACACCGAGCGTATCGGCGTTCACCGCAGTCAGCGTGTTGCTGTCTGGGTTCACGCTATACACGCGGCGGGTCGGGGATTCACACAGCAGTTGGGTCGACTGCGTCGCCAGCGCCGAGCTAGCGGTGGTGACGGTTAACGTGGTGCTGGCCGAGGCCGTCGCAAACAAAGTGTCTCGGACCTGCGCAACGACGCGATAGTGCCCTTGCTCGGGATAGCTGTGGGCGATCGAATTTGACCCGCCCCAGGCGGTCTTCGGGCTGCCATCGCCGAAATCGAAGCGATACTCCATCGCCTGGCTCTGCGCATCGGTCGCTAGGGCGGTGAGCGTTACCGATTGGCCCGGCGCAACCGGATATAGGGAAGCATTCACCGCATCAACCATCGGTGCGGTATTGCCGACTACGGTAGTTCCAGTGGTGAAGCTGAAGCTGTATTCCTCGATGCCATTGCCGGCGGCATCCTTGATCCCACCGCCGGGAATGAACACCTCGTAGGTCGTATCAGGCTGCCAGGGCGTGGCAGGGGTGAAAGTCAGAATATCGTCGAAGGAAAAGGTGATCTGGCCGGCAACTGCCGCGCCACCCACTGGGCGAACGATAAAGGTATCGCCATTGATGATAGTGGGTGATTCCAAAGTTTCGTGAATAAGCAGGGTGACCGGCAGGCGATTGCTGGGCCAGTTGCTTTGTCCGGCACGCGGTATGTGAAACGCCACTGTCGGTGCGCGAGTATCCGCTTCGGCCTGATGCGCCCAAATCGCCATGCCGTGATCGGGTGCGGCACCGCCGGTGACCAGCAAATTGCCGAGCGGCAGAGCGAACTGGCTGGTACTGATGCGAGTGCCGGACCCATAGCTGTTGCTCCATGCGGTATCCGGGTCGAAGAACTGCACCGACTGCAGCGAGCGCATATCGATCTTGTGGCTGCCGATGAACGCGTACTCATCCTGAAACTGGGCGTACATGGCTTCGTCACCGTTGAGCGAAATATCGCCGACAAAGCGCATATCGGTGGGATCGGTGATGTCGGCTACGCGCATACCGTTGCCGTTGTTGCGATAGGGAAAGACCACGTACAGCTTGTCACCGCCGCCCCACAGCTCGGCCCAATATCCGCCTGGTCCGCCGTTGGTCAGTACATCCAGCAGCAGTGGATTGGTGGGGTCGGAGACGTCATAGGCGGCGATGCCGGTGCGCGACTGATCGGAGGCATAGATCACAATGTTGCCCAACAGGAACGGGTGACCGAGTACGCCGGTCTGACCCAGGTGATCCCACTCGGCCAAGGTGTTGTTCCAATTGCCGAAGGCGATTCGCGCATTGCCGCTGGGCGGCGTGTAGCTCCAAAAACTCGACGGCAAGATCCACGGCGCAAACACGCAGCCGCGCACTCCGGCACAGACGAATTCGGGATTGCTCTGACGAATCACCCCAGAGCCGCTAGCGGCGAAGGCCCATGGCGGCAGGTCGGGATCGAAATCGCGGTTGTCGCCGATCGACAGATAGTCGCCGTTCTTGAAGTAACCGTGCGCTTCGATCGGCATCCAGGTGACGCCCCATTGCTGCAGTTCCACCGGATTGGCCAGATTGGTCTCATCACGGATATTCCAAGTACGAACCTGCAGGTCGGAGCCGGGGTTGCTTGATGGCGCTTCGGGAACGCTGAACAACACGCCGTTGTGATAAGCCAGCAGCGCCGTCCGACCCTGGGTAGGTGCAATCAAGCCCGCAATGAGTTGCCCTGGGGTGCGGGCCACGTTGGGAAATCCCGTCGGCGGGGTGGGGTCACTGTGCTGGGCCAGTGCGGTCGCGCTGCAAAGCAGCAGGATCCAAATTCCTCTGTACATCGCACTTTCCCCTTGCAAGACCGACGAAACGGCGGTCTTTGCTATGAATACGCAAATGCGCGGCCCAGACGACACTGACTGGACGTTGCGCCGGCGAATCTGTCGCATGCGGTCGTGCTAACTGAAACAAAGTGCATCCGATTCCACGGCCAGGGCACTTGCGGGCCGATGAC
>QIMA01000527.1 GCA_003233535.1 Rhodanobacteraceae bacterium | reverse complement strand
ATCGCACGGGAAAAATTCGTTCAAGAAATAGCCCAGACCCATGAAGCCGCACAGTAGCGACAAGTGCTGATCGCTGGTATGCAACGCGTAAGCCATTGCCATCAGGCCCAGTCCTACGGGAACAAAAACGCCGTACCCGACCTGCATTTCGTAAGCAGAGCCCGCTTCACCGAGCTCGCTAATGGTGTCGCGGCTGTGATCGTAGCTTTCGCGCTTGCTGGCGTAGAAAGCGATCCCGAGCGCCCAGTAGATCGAAATTGCTAGTAGGAAGTAGGCCATGGGCTCAAGGTCTCCTGTGGCGCGAGCGCTAAGCCGAGAAAAACACCCAAGCCTGGAACCGACGGACTTGTCACGACTAGGCCAGCGCTGGAAGAAGATGGGCACGCTCCGCTTTGCCCATCGTACGAGTTCGCCAGAGCTGCCGGTCAATACGCTTTTAGGGCTAGAACGCCACTTGCTTAGCCGTCACTAGTGCAGTATTTCGTTCTTGATGGCACTTAACAATGGGTGAATTGGATCTTCGCTCGGAAGGTTTCTTCGGCTACGCGCTTGGCTCTGTGTAGACACTCTGTTCTAACGGGGAGCGTAAAAGCGGCGCTTAGGCGCCGCATCGCGTGCAAGCACGCTCCTACACCAGAGCAAATGGCGAAGGAACGCGAAACATCTGAACTGACACACTGACGAATGGCTCCGGCAGGCGTCGTACCGAACCTCGCTTTAGTTCCATACAGCGCCGAACACCACACTAGCCCCAGAAGTCGCTACAAGCACGCCACCTCGGTAGGCGCTGTCTGCGTTGTCGGCTAAAGCTCGTAGTTAAGCTCATAGCTATGCCCATCTGCATTCTCAGAAATGACCATGGAACCGGAAATACCGCTCAGCTCACCGCTCCCGGAGCCCTCCAGTATGGCCACATCCAGTGACGCGGACTCGTGGCTCATATGGCCCTTATGAACCAGCGTGAAGCTGCCGATCTTGCCCATCACCGAGCCCGAAAACTCTTCGATCGCGTAATAAACTGCTGCCCCTTCCTCGGTTCGCTTGCTAATCATCTGACCGAGGCCTCGACCCAGCACATCGCCCACGTAACTCTTGTCGATCAGCCTCCGCCCTGCCGGAAAGCGTTCATCGGTTTGCTCTTCAAACGTTACTTCGAACGTACCTTTAGCTGACATTAGTTCACCCTTGCGTCGATTTTTATGCGGCAACTACCGCTACATGTTGCGCCGATATTCACCACCCACCTCATACAGCGAGTGGCTGATTTGACCTAGCGAATGGGTCTTCACCGCTTCCATTAGGGCCTCGAACACGTTGCGCCGTTCGCGCGCGGCATTCTGCAGATACGTCAAACCGTCTTCCGCGAAGCGATTTCGCTGCTGCTGGTAGCCGGCAACGTTGTCGATCTGCTGGCCTTTTTCTTCCTCGGTGGAGCGAATCAATTCAATCTCGGTGGCCACTTCACCGGCGTGATCTTTGGGCAAGAAGGTGTTGACGCCGATCAGCGGCAAGCTGCCGTCGTGCTTCTTGGCCTCGTAGTACATCGATTCATCTTGAATCTTGCCGCGCTGATACATCGTATCCATTGCGCCGAGTACGCCGCCGCGTTCGCTGATCGCCTCAAATTCCGCGTACACCGCCTCCTCGACCATATCGGTGAGGTAATCGACTGCGAAACTGCCCTGCCAGGGGTTTTCGCAGAAGTTCAGGCCGAGCTCCTTGTTGATGATCAACTGAATCGCCACCGCTCGGCGGACGCTGTCTTCGGTCGGCGTGGTAATCGCTTCGTCGAAGGCGTTGGTGTGCAGCGAATTGCAGTTGTCCAATAGCGCGTACAGCGCCTGCAGCGTGGTACGAATGTCGTTGAACTGAATTTCCTGCGCGTGCAGTGAGCGGCCAGAAGTCTGGATGTGGTATTTGAGCATCTGACTGCGCGGACCGGCACCGTAGCGCTCGCGCATTGCCCGCGCCCAGATCCGCCGCGCGACACGGCCGATCACGGTGTACTCCGGATCCATGCCGTTGCTGAAGAAGAAGCTCAGATTCGGTGCGAAATCGTCGATGCTCATGCCGCGAGCGAGGTAGTACTCGACGATGGTGAAGCCGTTCGACAGGGTGAAGGCAAGCTGGCTGATCGGGTTCGCCCCGGCCTCGGCAATGTGATAGCCGGAGATCGACACCGAATAGAAATTGCGCACCTGCTTGTCGACAAAATACTGCTGAATGTCGCCCATCATGCGCAGCGCGAATTCGGTGCTGAAAATGCAGGTGTTTTGCGCCTGATCTTCCTTAAGGATGTCCGCTTGCACCGTGCCGCGCACCTTCTTCAGCGTGTCGGCTTTGATCTGCGCATAGGTCTGCGCGTCCACTATCTGGTCGCCGGTCACGCCGAGCAGGGCTAGCCCCAAGCCAGCGTTATGCTCGGGCAGCTTGCCGCTGTACTGCGGGCGCTGGCGGTCAGCGAAGATCTCATCCAACGTCGACTGAGCCGCCTGCCAGCGGCTGTCATCGGCGCGCAGATACAGTTCGACCTGCTGATCAATCGCCGTATTCATGAACATCGACAGGATAATCGGTGCTGGTCCATTGATGGTCATCGAAACAGACGTGCTGGGCGCGCACAGGTCGAAGCCGGAATACAGCTTTTTCATGTCATCCAGCGTGGCGATCGACACGCCTGAATTGCCGATCTTGCCGAAGATGTCGGGCCGACGAGCCGGGTCTTCACCGTACAGCGTTACCGAGTCGAAGGCGGTGGATAGACGCGCCGCGGCGTTCTCCGTGCTCAAATAATGGAAACGCCGGTTAGTGCGCTCCGGGGTGCCCTCGCCGGCAAACATCCGGGTCGGATCCTCACCACTGCGGCGGTAGGGATAGACGCCGGCGGTGTACGGATAGGCGCCGGGCAGATTCTCCTTGGACAGAAAGACCAGCAACTCGCCCCAACTGCTCAGCGTCGGCGCGGCGATCTTCGGGATCTGCTGATGGCTGAGCGACTCGCGATAGTTGTCGCCGCGAATTGCTTTACCGCGCACCTGGTAGACGAATTCCTTGTCGGTTATGCCCTTGAGCCGCTCCGGCCAAGCCTGCAGCAACTCCACGCTCTCGGTACTCAGCGAACGCACCGCATCGTTGTAGCGCTGACGCAGCGGCACCAACAGGGCAGCAGTACTGTCGCCATCGGTGCCGGCAACCACGGCCGAGTCGGCGTAGCGCGCAAGCGACGCAGGCAGCTGTGTATCACCGAGGTCACGCAACACTTCATAGTGATGCTGGGCGCGAGCGGCAATCTCCGCCTGCTGCTCGATACCGCCGTTAACTGAACGGCCCTGCTCAGCGATCTCGGCCAGATAGCGCACCCGCGCACCGGGGATCAGTACTGTCGCGCGGGGTTCTTTGAGTTCGGTGTCCAGCACCGGCGTCCAGCTCTCCGCATCCAGATTGAGTTTCTCGCGCAGTAAGCGACACAGCTCACTGAACATCCAGGTGAGCCCCGGATCGTTGAACTGACTGGCGATGCTTGGATAGACCGGCACTTCCTCATCTTTAAGCTGGAAGGCCACGCGATTGCGCCGCCACTGCTTGCGCACGTCGCGCAGCGCATCTTCGGCACCGCGCCGATCGAACTTGTTAAGTACGACTAGTTCGGCGAAGTCGAGCATGTCGATCTTCTCCAGCTGACTGGCCGCGCCGTAGTCGCTGGTCATCACGTACATCGGGAAGTCGACCATATCGACGATGGCCGAGTCGGACTGGCCGATCCCTGCGGTCTCCACGATCACCAAATCGAAACCCTGCGCGCGCAGGTAGGCAATCGCGTCACTGAGCACGGCGTTGGTCGCCTGATGCTGACGGCGCGTCGCCATCGAGCGCATATAGATACGCTCAGAGCGCAGTGCATTCATCCGAATCCGGTCGCCGAGCAGCGCACCACCGGTGCGGCGGCGCGTGGGGTCGACCGCCAACACCGCGACACGCTTGTCTGGAAAGGCCTGCAGGAAGCGGTTGAGTATCTCGTCAGTAACGCTGGACTTGCCGGCGCCGCCGGTGCCGGTAATGCCGACAACCGGGACGCGGCTGCCGGCGAGCTTCCATGCCTTGCGCCGATGCGCCAAGTCGCTCTCATTGAAGCTGCCGTCTTCCAGCGCGCTCAGCACTTTGCCGGTAACTCGCGGATCATCGCTGCGCTCATCGGCAGGAACGCTCACAATCGGCCGATGTTGCTGGGTGCGCTGCACCAAGTCTTCGATCATCGCCGTCAAACCCATCTTCATCCCGTCATTGGGGTGATAGATGCGCTCGACGCCGTAGTCCTGCAGTTCGGCAATCTCTTCCGGGGTGATCGTTCCGCCACCGCCGCCAAATACGCGCACATGAGCAGCCCCACGCTCTTTGAGCATGTCCACCATGTAGCGGAAATACTCCATGTGGCCGCCCTGATAGGAGCTGATGGCGATGCCGTCGGCGTCCTCTTGAATTGCCGCATCAACCACGTCTTTGACGCTGCGGTTGTGGCCCAGATGAATCACTTCAGCGCCCTGCGACTGAATCAGCCGGCGCATGATATTGATCGCGGCATCGTGACCGTCAAACAAGCTCGCGGCGGTAACGAAGCGCAGCGGCGTAGGATCGGTCTGCGCGCTGACTGCAGGAATCGAAGTGGCAGGCGTGCTCATGGCGATCTCTCCCGGACCTGTAGATAGGTGAACCGGCAATTGTACCGTTTTGGCACCGACCGCGGGCCGAACGAATCCAGGGGATGCGAACCAAACTGATGTAGCGAGGGCTGAGGGCTGAGAAGAGCGGTCCAACGGTTTGGTTCCGAGGCTGGCACGCCCCCTGGTAGCGCATCATCAACGGCTACGCGGACCGCAATGGATCGAACAATGGTTGAGCATCAAACACAGCAGCACCGATTTACGTTGGAACGCAATGATGCGAAAGTCGTTGATCTATTTCAACGACAGCGTTTTTGCTCAGAGACCCTTTGAACTGGCGTCAGCGCCCCCACTACTACCCTCCGCGCTTTTTCCCACGAGCTCTCATGTCGATCGCCGTCCTATCTTGTCCGGCCCCGATACGTCATCGGACGCCGGTCGCCCCGCTTGATTACGATTTACGTGATCGAGCGATCAGCGCCTATGAAGCACAGCAGTATCCCGAAGCGATCCGTTTGACCCTGGCATATATGCTCCCAGGCGAGCAGATTCCCGATCTCAGCAACGAAGCGCTGCAGGTTGTGCACGGATCTGCGCGAATTCATGTGCATACCGATTCTGGTTCGCTGGTGCTGAGCACGGTGCTCGCGCAGCTGCGGGAAGATTCGCAGGCAACCGCCGCATTGCGTTACTACCTGTCCAGACTGAGCGCCACCGGCCAGCTGTTTCAGCCGCGTTTACGCGGCGACACGCTGAGCCTGGAGTTCCGCGACCAGCTGTCACTGCTGCATCCGCTGAAACTCATCGAAGTGCTGCAGCGGATGCCTATGGAAGCCGACGCCAACGATGCCTGGATGATCGAGCGATTCGCCGTAGACACGCCGGATCGTGAACAGGTGGCAGCGCTAAGCGAGCAGGAGTTCGAGCGCGCTTGGCAGATCTGGTCGAACCATTGGTCAGCCATGAACGAGCTGCTGCTGGAGTCGCGCCGACGCCGATCGGTGCGCTTTTTGGACACGCTGGGCAGCTTAGCGGCCAACCACATTCGCTACGCCCTGCCCCTGTCTGGCCCAGTCCGAGCGGATTTGAACGAGACGGCTGAGACCTTTACCGACAGCGAAGAACACCCGACTAAGCGCGATAGTTCGTTGGCCAAGTGCATCAAGGAGATGGGTAAAGTCAGCCAAGCACAGCTGCGCGACTGCCTCGGCCATGCCAGCTACGCGATCAATCCGCTACAGGAAGGCACGGCAGCATTGCTCAGCTCGCTGCTCGCCGGGACGCGCATGCAAGGCACCGGCGAACTGCGCTCCAGTGGCCGCTCGCTGGAAGCGGCGCTAGAGCTGATCTCTGACTACGTCTACCTGCTCGCCTACCACTCCTGGCCCGCCGAGATCGAGTCCGCGTTGCGCGCTGGACTGGATTTGGTTTCCAACAAACCCTGGCGTGAAGTCGCCGATTTGCTCTGGAATCACGCCAACAGCACGGTTCGAGCGCACGGCAATCACGCCGAAACTGAGCTCAAAGAAAGCACTGATGAGTACAGCTATGACGCATAAATCCAGCCCGATAAGCAGCACCTTGGACGACATCGAGAAGCTGGGCGTGTTTCAGGTTTATACCGGCGCCGGCACCGGTACTGGCTTTCTGATTGATGACCGCCATCTGCTGACCAACTGCCATGTGGTCGCGCCCTACCGCCAAGTCGCGGTTGAAATGCGCGACCGAACGCGGATCATTGGTACGGTTCGGCGCCTCCACCCCTATCGCGATCTGGCTATCGTGGAGCTGTCGCGACCGGTCACCGAGGATGTGCTCGCGCTGGCGGCGGACAGCCAGGTCAAACCTAAGCAGGCCGTGCACATTCTTGGTTTCCCAGTCGGGCTGCCGCTGTCACTGACCGAGGGCGTGATTTCGCATGCACGCCAGTTGCTCGATGAGCAGCACTATGTGCAGACCGATGCAGCAATCAATCCCGGCAACTCAGGCGGTCCAATCCTCGACGATCAGCGTCAGATCATTGCCGTGACCACCTGCAAGCTGACTTCGGCAGATTCGGTGGGCTTCGGCATTCCGGTCGCCGATGCGGTTCGCTTCGTGGCCGATTTCCGCGCCCAGCAAATCGCTTTTGGCGTGCAGTGTCCGGCGTGCGAAGAGCTGATCGGCGAATCCAAGCGCTACTGCCCAAGCTGCGGTACCGATCTGGAGGCGCATAGCGATTTCGAAGACTTCTTCGCAGAGCCCGAATCCCATCCGCTGACCGATTTCGTGGAAATCGCATTGGCCAAGGCCAACGTTGACCCGGTGCTGGCCCGGCACGGCAGCCAAAACTGGTCGTTCCACAGCGGCAGCGCGCCGGTCAAAGTCTGGTGCTGCTGTTCGGAGCACCTGAATTTTTCCTCGCCGTTAGCGCAGACCGGCAACAAAGGACTCAATGAGCTGTTCAAGTTCTTGCTCTCCGCCGAGCACGCACCGTTCTGCTTCAATCTCAGCGGCAGCACCGTCCGCCTCAACCTCGTCGTGCACATCTGTGATGTGTTTGCATCTGCCGAGCATCCGGAGCTGGCCGCGCGCGTCGCTCAGTTTGTGGCCATAGCCAACGCCACCGATAACTTGCTGATCGACAGCT
>QIMA01000028.1 GCA_003233535.1 Rhodanobacteraceae bacterium | reverse complement strand
GGGCTAGGAACTCAGTGCCAGGGGCCGGTAAAAGGCTCAGTGCCAGTAGCCAGTGCTCACCATCAGGGCTCGGTGGCAAAGCGCGAGGAGCACGTCTCAGGGCTCAACGCCGAAGCCAGCAACTCGTCGGTGAGTACCCGAAACCAAGCGGGCGGGACGCTAGCGCTTTTGACTTTTTGGCCACTGGTTACTGGCTACTGGCACTAAAAATCTTTGCGCAGCTCCTCCCTACGTAGACTCGGCCGGCGTTTCCGCGCGCTTAAGCCAGCCGAGCATCGCGGCCACTTCGCCTTCGGCGATGACCCAGGCCAGGTATTCGGCCAGCTGCGCAGAGAATTCAGAGTTGTCTTTGGGTACCTGAAACATCGGCTCTTTGACGAAGCGCTGAGACAGCGACTGGATCGCCGCTAGCTCCGCGCCCTGTTTTTGCCGCTCTTGCTGATCGGCGGCGTAGCGCATACCGATCCTTGCTCCGGCAACAGCCACCGATGCGGAGGTCTGTTCAGTGTGGAACATCAGCTCGGCTAGATGCTGACAGAGTTCGCCTAATTCCTCGATTCGGCTGGGATCGTCGCTAGGGTCAGGGCACAGCTGCATAGCGTTTCTCTCGCCAGCCTGACCGATCGAGATGGCCATCGAGAACACGGCGGCCGCGCGCTGGCCGGCAGCCATCTTGCTGAATCCGGGGTCGCCGCGCAGCGCATCATGCAGCGTGGCCAGCGTGAGTCGATAGCCGTCTTCGATGCGTGTACTGCGTGCGGTGCCCTCCAGCGCGACTTTCAGAGCGTCGAAATCACGCCGCTTCTGCGCGCGCTCGGCCTCGATCAACCAAGGCATGGCGTTGGCGGGATCGACTGTCTTCCAGCGGGCAAGCAGTTTTTGTTCGTCGCACACCCGGCGCAAGCGCGACGAGGGTGGAAAGCCGCAAGATAAGGAGGCCAACAGCACGACCGCGTCGGCATCCGGGTTGCCGAACTCCCAGACATCTACCAGTGCCTGCAGGTCCGCAGGGCCGCCCATCTCGTTAAACGGCGCAACCATAGCCAGGGCCCGGTAGCGCGCGTCTTCGCTGGTTTCCATGCTTGCCCACAGTGCCGCCATCGCTTTTTCGTCGGCCGTGGGCTCGCTCACCGGGCCGCTGGCCCAGGTTGCGCAGCTCAGTAGGATTAGCAGCAGGGGCGCAAGTCGCATGGTGTGTACTCGTTCGAAAGTCGGCGATAGTGTAGCGGTCTGCGCACGCGGGTCCACACATCCGAGACGCTCTGGATCGCCGCAGCTAGATATGCCAGTCGCCGCAAGCTAATCTGCGCGCCATTCGTATTGGGAACTGCGCGCAATGAGCATCATTTCTGTACCCGTGTCGTTCGGTGAACTGCTGGACAAGATGGCGATTCTACAAATCAAGACCGAACGCATGAGCGACCCAGCCAAGATTGCCAACGTCCGCCGCGAGCTGGAGTCGCTGCAGGCCACCTGGAATCACTCCGACGAATCCAAGATCGACATTGCTGAGACCCTGGCCGAGCTGAAGAAGGTGAATGAGCAGCTGTGGGAAATCGAGGACGAGATTCGCGATCTGGAGCGCGAAAAGCGCTTCGATAAGCAGTTTATCGAGCTGGCCCGCCGTGTTTACATTACTAATGACGAGCGTGCGCGGCTAAAGCGCGTGGTGAATGGAAAGTTGGGCTCGGCGCTGGTGGAAGAGAAGTCCTACGCCAGTTACGAGTAGTTTTGAGATGAGGCCATGTCCGTTTGCAGAAGAGCCCGATCTGCCTCAGCAGCTCTTTAGCAAAGGCTGGTTACTCGGAAGCGAACGCCGATCGTGCCAACCCTGGGAAGAACACTAGTGCGCATATGCTTAGCGTTGTTTTGTCTGTCTTTTCATCTCGTAGCCGCTGCACAGGCAGCGTTAATTATCGAGAACGTCAACATCGTATCTCCCCACCTTTCAGAACCTCAGTTCGAGATGAATGTTCTGGTTGAGGATGGAGAAATCAAGGCGATTAGTAGAACGACTATCGACGTTGATGGTGATGTGCCGTCAGTCTCTGCGCAAGGCATGTATTTGGTGCCGGGAATCATGGATAGTCACGTGCATGTCTCATCAGTTCCCGGCATGGGTTTTGGTGTGGAGCCGGTGTCACGTGAAAACCCTAAGCTGGTTGAAAAGTATTACCAGCAGCAGCCTCGCAGTTTTCTCTACTACGGGGTGACTCAAGTACTCGACCCTAACCCTGGTGTTCATTGGCAGGAGTTCACTGCCGCGAACGCGCACCCAGATTACTTCCGTTGTGAAGTGATTACGTCGAAGAGTACATTTCCACTCGTCGAGAAGATCGACGAAGCATCCAAGGTCATGTTCGAGTACTTGGTCGATGAAGGTACGACCACCGGTGCGCCGGGCTCACCGGAAGATATCGTCCAAGCAATCCATGCGTCTGGCGCTTTGTGCGTCAAGCTTTATTTTGAAGATGGCTACGGAAACGCCAGCCACTGGCCGCTACTGTCAGAAGAAACCCTCGCGCGCATCAGGCACGCTGCGACACTCTCCGGGTTGCTAGTGCTGGCTCACGCGAATGCGCTCGATATGTATGAAAAGGCTATCCAGGCAAAGGTCGATGTCATCGCCCATGGCATGTGGAACTGGGGCGAGTACTCGCGTGAGAATCAGATTCCACAGCCCATTGCGGCCGTGCTTGATCAGATGGTCAGGCAGGGCATTGGATATATGCCCACGCAAAGAGTCATTGCCGGGCTTGGGGAAGTCATGTTGGCAGATGCTAAAGACAATCCCGAGTTCCCTGCCGTAACGCCGTCCGAGATGATTGATTGGTTTGGCACGCCAGCAGCTGACTGGTTTAGGGAAGAGCTCCGGGTGGGTTTTGATCGGCTTCCAGACCAGACTATCGCCGATATCTTTATCCATGGTCGCGTCGGAAAAGGTGCGTTGGTCATGCGCTATTTGGCCGATGCCAAGCACCCTATCTTGCTCGGCTCAGATTTTCCCGGAAGCCCGAGTTTTGCTAACCAGCCAGGGCTGGCCACCGCGCTAGAAATGAAAATGATGGCTGATGCCGGGGTTGGTCTCGCAGATGTGTTGGCTGCTGCCACGATAAACAATGCTGAGCGTTTCGGTCTACAGGCCCAATACGGCACTGTAGAAGTGGGGAAGGTTGCCAATCTACTGCTGCTAAGTGAGAACCCGCTTGAGACCATCGACGCCTGGACCCGAATCAGCTATGTCATCTTGAACGGAGTCTTGATTGAACGTTCGACTCTGGCAGCTAACCATCAGGCTGGACGACGTCTCAAACTTGGCTCGGCGAGAGTTTCGTTTTCGTGCACTCGACCCTGCTAGCGTTGGCGGTACCGTGACCGATCTGACTCTTGAAAAAGCCGCTTAGACGGCAAGGGAGCGGCTCGCCTTACGGCACCACGATTTTCGATTTGCCAAGGGAGGGGTGCATCCATGAATAGAGAACGACCGGTACGCCGAGCGCTGACGCTGGCCATCTATGGCACGCTCTGCGTCGCCGCTAGTAGCAGTGTATTGGCGCAAGATTCCACGCGCGGGGCAGCGGAGTCTGATCCAGACAGCCAACTGCTGAGCGCGATCAAAGTGACCGCGCAAAAACGCGAGGAACAGCTGCAGGATGTGCCGATTTCGATCACCGTGGTGACCGACCAACTGCTCAAGGACATGGGTGCGCGCGACATCAAGGATCTGCAGCTCTTGGTCCCGGGTCTTACCGTGACGTCTACCTCCAGCGAAGCATTGACCACTGCCCGGATCCGCGGTGTCGGTACGGTTGGCGACAATACCGGGTTGGAATCTTCCGTTGGCGTAGTGATCGATGGCGTTTATCGAGCACGCAACGGGGTCGGTTTCGGCGACTTGGGTGAGCTGGAGCGAATTGAAGTACTGAAGGGCCCGCAAGGAACCGTTTTCGGCAAGAACACGTCGGCCGGCATCATCAATGTGGTGACCAAAAAGCCCGGGTTCGAAACCGAGGTAGAGGCCGAACTTACTGCAGGTAACTACGGCATTCTGGGTGCCTCCGCTGCCTTCAATAGTCCCATTGGCGACGCGGCTGCGTTTCGGCTGTTCGCCACTAAGCGCGAGCGCGACGGCTATTTGGATATCGTCACCGGCGGCGGGCCCCGCACCAGCGACGAAGACGTCAATCAAGATTTCTATTCTCTGCGTGGGCAGCTGTTGCTGCAGCCTAATCAGGACCTCGAGGTCAACGTAGCCCTGGATTACACCGAGCGCGATGAGCGTTGCTGTGCTGGCGTGACCATTTTTCGCGGTCCCGCAGCGGGCATCGTCGATGCGTTAGCCGGTGGCGAAGGGGTGTCGCCTACCGCTGATCCATTTAACCGTGTCGCCTACAGCAACCGCGACACGCGCTCGGAAATTGTTGACCGTGGCATTTCGGTGCAAATGGACTGGACCACACCCTGGTTCGACAGCGCGGCCTTAACCTCGATCACAGCGCTGCGCGATTGGCAGACGATCAACGGCACGGACCTGGATTTCAGCAGTGCCGACATCTGGCATCGCAACTTCGGTGAGGACGACGCGTCCGATGCCTTCGAGACCTTTTCTCAGGAGTTACGGCTGACTGGCAGCACCGAACGAGTCGATTGGATGGCAGGCGTGTACTTCGCCGACGAAAAGCTCGTTCGTCACACTCAGACTGTGTTGGGCAGCGCCTATGAGCCTTATCTGTCGATCGCTTTGCTCAACAACCTTGCCGCGGCCTTTCCTCCAGGCTTGGTGAACACAGCAGGGGCGGCGACCTTCTTGTCCGAAGCTACGGGTCGACCGTTTGGCACCACTTTTGTCGGTGAGGCATCGGATGACCGCTTCGAACAGAATGCTCGCAGCTTCGCCGTTTTCACTAACAATACGTTTCACGTGACCGATTCCCTCGATCTGATCGGCGGCTTCCGCTACACCCGTGAAGACAAGGAAGTGGACTCTCGTTTCGGCAGCCAAGGCGGCAACGCTGGCTGCGGCGGCGCATTGGTTGATCCGAGTACGGCGGCCGCCGCCCTGATCGCGCGTGGGGTGCCAGCTGCGGCGGTGGGTGCGGTACTGCCGACCCTGGTTGGTTTCATGTGCTTGCCGTGGACCAACCCGCTGCATATAGGGCGCGAAACGAATCAACAGCGTGATGAGAGCGAGTGGTCAGGCACCTTCAAGGCCGCCTATCGCTGGAATGAAAACGTGATGTTCTACGGTTCCGCAGCGCGTGGCTACAAAGCTGGCGGGTTCAATCTGGACCGCGTGCAGTCCGGTGACGGAACGACTAGTGGACCCGCGGGGATCCTCCCGGTGATCGACACTTCGTTCCCGGCCGAATTCGTCAACAGCTATGAGTTCGGTACCAAGACCACATGGGCGGGCGGCAACTTGTTGCTCAACGGCGCGATCTTTTACCAGGACTTTTCGGGTTTTCAGCTCAACAGCTTCCTCGGCACAACGTTTGTCGTGCGCTCGGTGCCTGAGGTGATCTCCCAGGGCGCAGAGGCAGAAATGTTGTGGCAGACGCCGGTTGATGGACTGTTTTTGCAGGCCGGCGTGACCTATGCCGATACCCGCTACGGTCCCGATGTCTTGCCTGATGCCGGTCTTTTTTTGTTGCCTAACAGTCGGGTTAGCTTCGCACCGTTCTGGTCATCTTCGGCGGCGATGAGCTACGAGTGGCCGATTGGCGGAAGTCTGTTGGGACGATTCAATATTGGTGCCAAGTACTCCTCGGACTACAACACCGGCTCTGACTTGGATCCGGAAAAGGAACAGTCGTCGTTCACGGTGGTCAATGCCCGCATCGGTCTCGGCGACCAAGACGAGCGCTGGATGCTGGAGTTGTGGGCCCAGAACCTAACCGATAAGGACTACATACAGGTTGGTTTTGATGCGCCGCTGCAGGCCGGCTCCTGGAACGCCTTCCTGGCGGCTCCACGAACCTACGGCGCGACGCTGCGGATGTCGTTCTAGCTGTACTACTGTCGCCGCGACGATAGGGTCGCGGCGGCGAGTTTGGGCTCTATAGGCTAGGCCAATTGCTCCTTCGGGCTCAAGGGGATAGGGTCCAGGACTCAGTAGAGCGACGCGGGCGTTGCTGCTTAGGCCCATTCCGACTAGCGCAGGTGCGCTAAATTTGCGTCCTTGAATGGACCCTAAAAAACTCCTTTGGTTGCCACCAATACCTCATCGCGCAGTTGAAGCAGCCGAGGCCCTATCTTCTCGTACAGGCGCTCGTGGGTCATGCTGTGAGCTAGGCCGCCACAGCTAAAGGCCAGGATGCGGTCGCGGTCCTTTCCAACCATCGGCACTCCCACAGCATAAATTTCGCTGCGCCAATCACCCAGTGAATAGCAAAAGCCGCTTGCTGCGACATCCTCGCGGGCGCGGAGAATGCCATCGCGTAACTGCGGCCAATCGACCGGTCTACACTGCGGCTCCAGCTCACTAAGGTAACGCTGAAAAAGTTCATCCCGTCTAGCGGCAAGATCGGCACGACCCAATGCGGTCAATCCGTGAGGGACTCGAGCACCTGGTTCGAGATCCAAGTCCGGACACGATGCGCAGTTGGCGCTGGCCAACACGATCATGCGCATGCCGTCTGATGAGCCCAACATCAGCGATGAACCGGTTTCCTCTGCGCAGCGCTGCATTAGAGGTTTGGCTATGGCGATGACCTGATTGCACCGTTTGTACGTATTGCCGAGCGATAACAGGGCCGCGCCCAAAGCGTACTTTTCCTGGATCTGGGAGTAATTCAGATATCCCAGCGAGCACAGCGTGAACGTCAGTCGCGAAACGGTCGCTTTGGGTAAGTCTGTCCGCAGAGCGATCTCGCGGTTTCCTAGATACAGCTCGCCGTAGTCGAAACAGTTCAAAATGGCCAAAGAGCGGGCGGCGGCGGAGACGAATTGAGGGTGGTCCTGGTCGGATTCGAAGCGGACCGTGGTGAGTAGGCGTTTGGGGTTGCCCATGGCAGCGTCCTCATCACTGTGATCGATCTAAATACGGCGTTCAGGCGTGCGTTGGCGACTCAAGTACCGGCTTGATATCCATCTTCGTCGGCTTGGCAGAGACGGCAATCAAGAACAGCGGAACGGTGAGTTGACCGATGCTCTGGGTGGCAATGATCGCCATAGTAATCGGTTCGCCGCCGTTGCTGTAATTAACCCGGAATTTCATAAACTTCACGCGCCCTCGCTAGGCCCTTGATCGCCCAGCGGTTTTTCCTCAGTCGGGTGTATGAACCACTACACC